>NZ_JBHTSF010000010.1:0-108406 GCF_042795295.1 Streptomyces sp. NPDC056486 | reverse complement strand
ATCCGGGCCCGTAAGGGGCGCGGGGAACTGCGCGACCAGCCCCCACCGGCCCTAGGTGTGAGCGCTTAGCTCAGGAAGTCCCGGGCGATGCCCTCCGCCACCGTCTCCAGAATGGGCCCCGCCTCGGCGATGCAACGCGCCACATCCGGCTCCACGTCAGTGAGGGCGTACGCGCGCCGGATGCCCGCCTTACCCAGGGCCTCCGCCGGAAGAGCCAGGCGTCCGCACACCGCAACGACCTCGACGCCCGCCTCACGCGCCGCCGCCGCGACCCCCGCGGGGGCCTTGCCGTGGAGGGTCTGCTCGTCGAGCGAGCCCTCCCCCGTGATCACGAGCGACGCCCGCGCGAGCGCGGGGGCGAAACCGAGGACGTCCAGCATGACCTCGATCCCGGGGCGGAAACGCGCGCCGAGCCCGACGAGAGCGCCGTAGCCGATGCCACCTGCCGCTCCGGCTCCCGGGGACTCGGCGTACTCCAGGGCCGAGGAGCCCACCGACTCGGAGAGCACCTGCGCGAAGTGCGCGAGGGCCGCGTCGAGATCGGCCACGTCCTCGGGGGTCGCCCCCTTCTGCGGCCCGTACACCGCCGGGGCGCCCTTCGGTCCTGTCAGCGGGTTGTCCACGTCGCTGGCCAGGACCAGGTCCACCGAGGCGAACCGCTCGTCGAGCCCGGACAGGTCCGCCGTGGCGAGGGAGGCCAGCGGGCCGCCTCCCGGAGCCACCGGCGCACCGTCCGCGTCCAGGAACACCGCACCCAGGGCGGCCAGCATCCCGGCCCCGCCGTCCGTCGTCGCACTGCCCCCGACGCCGAAGACGATCGTCCGCGCGCCCGCGTCGAGCGCGGCGCGCAGCAGTTCCCCGGAGCCGTACGTCGTGGACGTGAGCGGGGCGAAGACGCCGTCGGGCAGCAGCTGGAGGCCCGAAGCCTCCGCCATCTCCACCACGGCGGTTCCGTCCCGCAGCGCGTACGCCGCGGTGACCTCGTCGCCGAGCGGTCCCGTGACCCGCACCTCACGGCGTTCGAAACCGGCCGCGACCGCCGCGGCGACCGTGCCGTCGCCGCCGTCGGCCACCGGCAGGGCCTCGACCTCCACCTGCGGGGCGACGCGGCGGAGCCCGGCCGTCACCCGCTCCGCGACCTGCACGGCCGTGAGAGATCCCTTGAACTTGTCCGCGGCGATGAGCACATGCCCCGCCGTCCCAGCAGCGTCCGCCACCTTGCATCCCCTTGCTTTCCGGGCCTTGCTCGCGTCAAGGCAGTCGCGCCGCTGCGACCATAACCGGAGGAGGGGGCACCTGCCCATGGGTGCCCGCATTCCGGAGCCCCGGAGTCCTCCCTTAAATCAGACCAAAGGGCGTTATAAGGGTGCGCCAAGGTCTCAGGAATGATCGATCAATGACCCCGGAGGGAACTCGGGAACGCACCCCCGGTCGAAATCCAGACAAACGTCTCATGATCCGCGCCGAACCGGTCACGTTGACCGCGCAAAGCGCACCGAATTCGGTAGACCGGACGCATGACCCCAGTGCATATGGAACTCGCCGACCGCGTTCTCGGGGGCTGGATCGGGCGGATCGCGGGCAACATGCTCGGCAAACCCATCGAGCGGGGCGACTACTGGACGCGAGAGCGCATCGAGCGCTATCTGCGGCAGGCCGACGCGCTGCCGCTCACCGACTATCTGCCCGAACCCCCCTCCTGGGTGGAGGAGTTCCAGCTGCGGCCCGAGTGGCAGCAGTGTGTGCGCGGCGGGGTACGCGGCAGCTGCCGTGACGACGACGTCGACTACGCGATCCTCGGACTGCATCTCCTGGAGACGCACGGGTTCACGTTCAGCACCGAACAGGTCGGCGAGCTGTGGCTGCTCCGCCTCCCCTATCTGCAGACGTTCACCGCGGAGCGCGCCGCGTACCGGAATCTGGCGAACGGTCTCAAGCCGCCGCTCACCGCCACGTACGAGAACTCCTGCCAGGAGTGGATAGGTGCCCTCATCCGCGCCGACATCTTCGGCTGGACGAACCCCGGCGCCCCGCGCCGCGCCGCCTCGCTCGCCCGCCGCGACGCCGTGCTCTCGCACACCGGCAACGGTGTGTACGGGTCGATGTGGGCGGCGGCGCTCGTTTCGGCCGCGTTCACGGTGACCACGCCGCGCGGCGCGCTCGACGCGGCGTTCGGGGTGATCCCGTCGAGCTGCCGGCTCGCGCGGACGGTGCGCCGGGTCGTCACGCTGCACGAGGCCGGGCTCAGCTGGGAGGAGACCCTCGCCACCGCCGAGGAGGAGACCGCAGGACTCGGCTGGGTCCACACCGTGCCGAACTCGGCCGTCCTGACCGCCGGGCTCCTCTACGGTGACGGCGACTTCACCCGCACCATCACCCTGACGGTGCGCGGCGGCCTCGACACCGACTCGAACGGCGCGACCGCCGGGTCCGTCGCGGGGGTCCTGTGCGGGGCCAAGGCGATCCCCGCGCAGTGGCGGGACCCTCTCGAAGACCGGGTGCGCAGTGCGGTGTTCGGATTCGACGGCGCGAGGATCAGCGAACTCGCGGCCAGAACAGTGGAGTTGGCGGAGGCCTAGCACGGCGCCTCCGCTCTCCCCCGCGCCCTCTCCCCTCGCGTCTACCCTTTCCAGGTGACCACTCAGGATTACGCCACGTACATCGCAGGCCTCCCGCGCATCATCGCCGGAGCCGCCGCGCTCTTCCGGGACTCCGGGGGACGTGTGCTGCTCGTCGAGCCGAACTACCGTGACGGGTGGGCCCTGCCCGGCGGCACCATCGAGTCCGACGAAGGGGAGACGCCTCGGCAGGGGGCACGCCGCGAGACCGCCGAGGAGATCGGCCTCGACGTCGAACTGGGCGCTCTGCTCGCGGTGGACTGGGTGCCGGGTACGACGCGGCCCCCGCTGGTCGCCTATCTGTACGACGGCGGGGTGCTCGGCGACGACCAGCTGAAGTCGATCAGGCTCCAGGAGGAAGAGCTGCTCTCCTGGCGCCTTGTGGCCCGCGCCGACCTTGCGGAGTTCCTGCCGGGCGAGCTGGGGCTGCGGGTGCGGGCCGGGCTCGCGGCGCTGGACGCGGGGACGGGGGCGGCGGAGCTGGAGAACGGGGTGCGGGTCGGCTGAGCCTTGCCGAGCGTGACTGAGCATGTCGAGCCTGGCTGAGCCTTCAGAAGAGGGCGTCCTCGCTCCCCTCGGTCGCTCCCTCGAACGCAAGAAGACGCTGCTTGCGGTCGAGTCCGCCGCCGTAGCCGGTCAGGGAGCCGCCCGCGCCGATCACCCGGTGGCAGGGCACGATGACCCCGATCGGGTTCTTGCCGTTGGCCAGGCCGACGGCGCGCGAGGCGTTGGGCTTGCCTAGGGCGGTCGCCAGTTCGCCGTACGTACGGGTCTCGCCGTACGGGATCAGCTGGAGCTGCTGCCAGACGGTGCGCTGGAACGGTGTGCCGTCCAGGCGCATCGGCAGGTCGAACTCCGTCAACTCGCCCGTGAAGTACGCCTCCAGCTGGCTGATCGTCTCCCCGAACGGCCCGGCGTCGCGGTCGCCGAAGGTCTCCTCGGGTGGGCGGTGGCGCTGCTCTGTCATGTAGAGGCCGCTGAGGATGCCGTCGGTGGCCACGAGGGTCAAGGGGCCGTAGGGGCTGTCGATGAGGGTGTGTTGGCGGTGCATGGGTCCTCTGTTCTCTGTTCTCTGATTTCTGATTTCTGATTTCTGTCGCTGGGGCTCTCTTAGGCCGGGATGTTGTTGATGGGGTGGTCGTCGGTCGCCCACAAGTACTGGACCGCGTACGCCCGCCAGGGGCGCCAGGCCGCGGCCCGTTCGGTCAGCGCCGCCGGGGTGTGCGGGATCCCGAGTTGCTGTGCCGCGCGCCGGATCCCGAGGTCGGTGGGGAGGAAGGCGTCGGGGTCGCCGAGCGCCCGCATCGCGATGACGTCCACCGTCCAGGGACCGAAACCGGGCAGTTCACCGAGCCGGGCGCGGGCCTCCTCCCAGCCGCTCTCCACGCCGAGCCGGAGCGATCCGTCGGCGAGGTGGCGTACGAGCGTGGTCAGGGTGGTGCGGCGGCTGCGCGGCAGGGCGAGTGCCTCCGGGTCGAGCGCGGCGAGGGCTTCCGGCGCCGGGAAGAGGTGGGTGAGGCCGCCCTCGGGGTCGTCGATCGGCTCGCCGTGCGCGGCGACCAGGCGTGCGGCGTGGGTGCGGGCCGCGGCCGTGGAGACCTGCTGGCCGAGCACCGCGCGTACGGCGAACTCCGCCTCGTCGACGGTGCGCGGCACGCGACGGCCCGGCGCCTTGGCCACCAGGGGTGCGAGCAGCGGGTCTGCGCTCAGCTGGGCGTCCACCGCTACCGGGTCCGCGTCCAGATCGAGCATCCTGCGGCACCGGCTGATGGCGATGGTGAGGTCGCGCATGTCGGTGAGGCTGAGGCGGCAGGCGATGTGGTCAGGAGTGGGGGTGAGGGCGACGACTCCGTGGCCGTACGGGAGGCGCAGCGTGCGGCGGTACGCGCCGTCGCGCCACTCCTCGACTCCGGGCACGGCGGTGGCGATGAGGTGGCCGAAGAGGTTGTCGGGGTTGAGCGGGGCGCGGAAGGGGAGGCGGAGCGAGAGGACACCCGGGGTGGCAGGGGTGGCGGAGGCGGGGGTGGCGGAAGCTGCCGCCTTCCTCGTGGTCTTCGGGGCGCGCTCCCGCAGTTCGCCGGGGGCCAGGGCGAAGACCTCGCGGACGGTGTCGTTGAAGGTGCGGATCGAGGAGAAACCCGCGCCGAAGGCGATCTCCGCCATGGGCAGAGCGGTCGTCTCGATGAGCAGACGGGCGGTCTGGGCGCGCTGGGCCCTGGCCAGGGCGAGGGGCCCCGCGCCGAGTTCCGCGAGGAGCTGCCGTTCCACCTGGCGGGTGCTGTAGCCGAGGCGGGTGGCGAGGCCGGGGACTCCGTCGCGGTCCACCACGCCGTCCGCGATGAGGCGCATCGCGCGGGCCACGAGGTCGGCGCGCTGATTCCACTCGGGCGAGCCCGGGCTGCTGTCGGGCCGGCATCGTTTGCAGGCCCGGAACCCTTCCTGCTGGCAGGCTGCCGCGCTCGGGTAGAAGCTCATGTTCTCGGGCTTCGGGGGAACGACGGGGCAGCTGGGGCGACAGTAGATGCGGGTGGTCAGAACCGCGGTGTAGAACCACCCGTCGAACCGGGCGTCCTTCGACTGCACGGCACGTACGCAGCGCTCGGCGTCGGTATGCATCGAGAGGGGCGGCGTGGCGGTGGCCGCGGCGTGCGGGTCGGTGGACATGCCTCAAGGATCGTGCACGCCGGGTGGGGATGGCTGGCGAGAATCCGACATGGGCGTTGCCGGGACGGCGCCGCCACTTCGCCGGATGCCCCCGCCGAAGTACGGCGGGGGCATCGTCAGTCACGGGACGGCGCGGAGCGGGTCACTTGCATTCCGACAGGTAGCGGTCGAAGGCATGGCTCTTCGCCTTCTGTGCGATTGCCTTGGAATACGCGTCCGTGTTCAGGACACCGACAGCGAGCCGGGTCTTGTCCTCGACGTTCTTTGTGTTCGCGCACGCCGCCACGACGATCCAGTCGTTGTGGGTACCGTCGTCCGAGATTCCGAATCTTGGCTTGGCGCCGGTGACGGGCTTCGACAAGTCGTACGACACCATCGAGGCGTCCTCCGGCACCTTGCCTTCCACCTGGGCGACGGACTGGCCGACGAGTGAGTCCACCGGCATCGGCGGCTCGTCCTGCGTGCCGCATCCCGCAAGCGCCATCGCTGCTGCCGCGATGCCCGCCACCGCGCTGCCGCGGGGCAGGATGCGCGCGACAGGTCCACGAAGATGGCTCATATAACCTTGCAACTTACTTTCGCGGGAGAGGGATCGAAGGCGTATTTCCACCCACTCGTGCCGGCCTTGTAATCAAGGGGCGTGGTGATGTGCTTCTCGATCTTGTACTTGTACCGCGTACCGATCGGATAGGCGACGAGCGAGTGTCCCTTGTTGACCTTTGCCGTGCATGTTACCGACACGGACTGCGTCCTGGCCTTGCTGATGTTCAGGCTGCCCGCGACGGCGTTGTAACTCAGACCGAACCCCGCGTCGATCGTGCGCGTCGCCGCCGACGTTTTGTTGATCATGCAGGTCATGCCCTTGGTCTGAGCCGTGCAGCGGGCGATCTCGTTCTTCGAGTTCGTATAGTTCTTCTTCGCCGTCTTGTTGATCAACTTGCTGTAATGCCCGACAGCCGCTCGGGGCGATATCTCACCCTCACGCGCATTCGCGTGAGCGGCGGTCGCCCCCAGAACGGTGGGCAGGAGCGTCAGTACAGCTCCGGCTGCTCGTGCGGTCGATCTACGAGTCATGGTTCCCCCTTTGTCACCGGCGGCCTGGGTCAGAAGCCGCCATCAGCAAGATCATACTGATAAGTAACTTCAACTCCCACTCGCCCTGCGATGTCCGGAGTGTGGAGGGGGGAGACCGGCACTCACGGCGGTCACGGCACCCGCGGCACCCGCGCCCAGCGCTACCCGTCGGCCAGCGCACCCGCGAACGCCGCGTACGCCGTCTCGTCGAAGAGGACGAAGCGGACCTCGGAGAACTGCTCGGGTGCCGCGTACTCCCGCACCGCTCGGACGGCGATTCGGGCGCCGTCGTCGAGAGGCCAGCGGTAGACGCCGGTCGAGATCGCCGGGAAAGCGACCGTCCGGGCGCCCAGCTCGGCGGCCGAGCGCAGGGACTCCCGATAGCAGGACGTCAGGAGGTCCGAGCGGTCCTCCGTGGCGGACCAGACCGGGCCGACGGTGTGGATGACGTGCCGGGCGTCCAGGCGTCCGGCGACGGTGGCCACCGCTTTGCCCGTCGGCAGGCCCTTTCCATAGTGCGAGGCACGAAGGCGGCGGCATGCGGCGAGGATCTCCGGCCCGCCGTTGCGGTGGATCGCGCCATCTACGCCTCCCCCGCCCAGAAGGGAGGAATTGGCGGCGTTGACGATGGCGTCGACGCTCTGCCGGGTGATGTCGCCCCGCACGAGGGTGATGGCCGTCATGACGCGCGCAGCCTGCGCCAGACCGCTTTCGCGGCATTGTGCCCCGACATTCCGTGCACGCCGGGCCCCGGCGGCGTCGCGGACGAGCAGATGAACACGGCCGGATGCGCGGTGCCGTACGGAAAGAGGGAGAGCTTGGGGCGGAGCAGCAGCTGGATACCGCTCGCGGCGCCGCAGGCGATGTCACCGCCGATGTAATTCGCGTTGCGCGCGACCAACGCGGCAGGCCCCGCGGTGGCGCGGGCGAGGACACGGTCACGGAAACCGGGGGCGAAACGCTCAAGCTGGCGCTCGATCGCGTCGGTGAGATCCCCGTCCCAGCCGTTCGGCACATGGCCGTACGCCCAGAAGACCTGCTTGCCCGCGGGCGCACGGGAGGGGTCGACGACGCCGGGCTGCACGGTGATCAGGAACGGTGGGTCGGGCGCGCGGTTCTCGCGCGAGGCGGCGCGCAACGCGGCGCCGATCTCCGCGCTGTCGGCCCCGACCTGCACGGTCCCCGCCGCCCTGGCCTCCTTCGCCGTCCAGGGGACGGGCCCGTCCAAGGCGTAATCGATCTTGAAGACGCTCGCGCCGTACCGGTAGTTCTCATAGCTGCGCCCCAGGCCCGCGATCCGGGCAAGGGCGGTGGGCGACGTGTCGAAGATGTACGCGCGCGCCGGGGGCAGATCGTCGAGCCGCTTGACCTCGTAGTCCGTGTGGACCGCGCCGCCGAGGTCCTTCAGATACGCGGTGAGCGCGTCCGAGATCGACTGTGAGCCGCCCCGGGCGACCGGCCAGCCGCGGGCGTGCGCGGCCAGCGCGAAGACCATGCCGACCGCGCCGGTGGCGACTCCGCCGAGCGGGGCGATGACATGGGCGACGAGCCCGGCGAACAGCGCGCGGGCCCGGTCGTCGCGGAAGCGCCGCATCAGCCAGGTGGAGGGCGGCAGGCCCGCGAGGCCGAAGCGCGCGAGGGTCACGGGGTCGCGCGGCAAGGCGGTCGACGGCAGCGCCATGAAGTCCTGAAGGAGGGTGTCCCACTTGTCGACGAAGGGCTCGATGAGGCGTCGGTACGCTCCCGCGTCACGCGGCCCGAACGAGGCGGCGGTCTCGGCGACGGACCGGGAGAGCACGGCGGCGCTTCCGTCGAGGAAGGGGTGCGCCATGGGCAGCTGCGGCTGGAGCCACTCGAGGCCGTACCGGTCGAGGGGCATGGTCCGGAACACGGGTGAGTTGACGCCGAGCGGGTGTGCGGCGGAACAGGGGTCGTGCCGGAACCCGGGAAGCGTCAGCTCCTCGGTCCGCGCCCCGCCGCCGACGGTGTCCTTGGCCTCGAACACGGCCACCGAGAAGCCGCGGCGGGCCAGCTCGACGGCAGCGGTCAGACCGTTCGGTCCCGCCCCCACAATGACGGCATCAAGCATCGACGGCACCTTCGGACTCCTTTGTCAGCCGATGGCCTCTGCCGCCCAGGATAGGCCGGGCCACCGACAGTGCCGTGGGCGCGGGTAGCCTCTGACGGGTGACGTACTGGTTTCACCAGGCTGACGCGGGTTCCGAGGACTGGTTCGAGACGGGCGACGACGCGATCGCCGTACGTCAGGCGTCCTTCCGCGGCCCGGACAGTTCTGCTTCCGTGGCGGCCTCGCGCTCCGAACTGGCCTGGGTTCTCGACAAGTTCGAGCCGCTGGGGGCACAGCTGTACGGGGCGAGGTACGGCGAGCTCGCGAACGGCCCCGTCGACGGCGGGGAGCCGGTCTCCGAGGCGGATTTCGAGACCGCGTGGCAGCGTGCACGCCACAGCCGGAACATCTCGGCGCCGGAAACGGTCGGCCCGCTCCCTCAGGGCACCCGCCTGACCGGCACGGTCAGCGTCCTTCCGTGGGGCCCTGGGACGGTCGGGCTCTTCGTCGACCTGGGGCTGCCGGTCGTCGGCTTCGTCGACATGGCGCAGCTTCCGTTCGACCCCGAGGGCTGGCCGGACGTCGGCACCGTCGCCGATTTCGAGGTCGCCACCGTGCGCTTCCACTTGGAGCCGCCGCGCAGTGCCCCGCAGATCAGGCTGCGGCAGCCAACAACTCCACCACTCGGTCAACCGTGGCAGCGTCCCGAGCGGCGGTGAACGGCAGCGCGTTCCCGCCCTCGATGCGGAAGGGCTCCCCGGCGACGGTCAGATTGCTGCCCCCGGCCTCGGCGACGAGGAGCAGCCCCGCCGCGTGGTCCCAGGCGAGCTCCCAGGAGAACGCGACCGCGTCCAACTCTCCCCGGGCGATGGCCAGATACTCCAGACCTGCCGAACCGCAGGGCCGCGGCGCGACGCCCTCCACGCGCAGGCCGAGCAGCGCGCGCTTCTGCTCCGGCGTGGTGAAGTCCGGGTGCGAGGTCGCCACTTCGATGACCTCCCCCGGTGAACCGGCCACAAGGCGCTCTCCGTCCAGCCAGGCGCCCTTGCCGCGCACCGCGACGGCCATCTCGTCGAGCGCCGGGGCGTACGTCCAGGAAGCGAGCACCTCTCCGCGCCACGCCAGCGCGATCAGCATGCAGAATCCGGGGTCGCCGTGCACGAACTGCCGTGTGCCGTCGACCGGGTCGACGATCCACACCGGCGCGTCGGCGCGTATCGCCTCGTAGCTCGAGGGGTCCGCGTGCACCGCTTCCTCCCCCACGACGACGGAGCCCGGGAGCAGTGTGCTGAGGGCTGCCGTCAGGTGCTCCTCGGCGAGCCGGTCGGCCACCGTCACCAGGTCGTGCGGCCCGCTCTTCTGGACGACGTCGTCGTCGGCGAGCTGCCGGAACCGCGGCATGACCTCGGCCGCTGCGGCCTTGCGGAGGGCTTCTTCGACATCGGGAACGCCACGTACAAGAAAGTCTTCGATCGCTTCGATCATGTATCCATGAGAGCACGCCGGACTGACAATCCGTACGGCTCGGCTGTACGGGCACTGGATACGAGATGAATCCCCCGTGAACTGGCCCCTGGGGGTGCCCTGGGAGTGCCCTGGGGATGCTCCGCCCCAGCTCAGTAGGGCGACTCCCGCTCCTCCATGTGCTGTCGCAGCCGCTCCGTGTCGTCCGGTGTCCAGCCCTCTCCGGGGACGATCGCCGCCCAGCCGTCCACCGGCGCCGTCCCGTACCGGTGGCCGTGCGGTGCCTCCACGCCGTACGACACCGCCATGTCGACCGAGGTCTGCCAGAAGGTGACGACGGGGAACCAGTGGATCGCCGGGGTGATGTCGGGGCCCAGTGGGTTGTCGAGCCACTGCGGGCGGTGCAGGAACAGGTCGGACGACCACCAGACGACCGGGTCGGACGCGTTCTGCAGATAGACGACCCGAGGGTTCTTCCAGGCCGTATCCGGAGACGGCCGCTTCAGGTCCCGCCCGGGGAACTGCGCGAACCGCACGTTCCTGCCCCCGTCGTACAGCGGTCGCCAGACCGGGCTTCCGGCATCCCGGTGCTCGCGGATCTCCCGCGACATCGGAGCGAAGTTGGGCGTGCCGACGATGAGTGCTCCGTCCGTCCGGGCCAGGAGATCGTCCACGCCGTCGAACGACGACTCGATCGCGAAGCCGCCCAGGCTCTCCCCGGTGACGACGAGCTTGGGCCTGTCGTCCTCGGGCAGGGCGGACCACTTCGCGAGGACCGCCCGGACGAGATGGCGCGTGGCCTGCGCGGCGCGCTCCTTGTCGACGAGGAAGGAGACCCAGCTGGGGAGGTAGGAGTACTGGACGGCGACGATGGCCGTGTTGCCGTCGTGCATGTACTCCAGGGGTTCAGTGATGTCGGCGTTGACCCAGCCGGTCCCCGTGGTCCCCGCGATGGCAAGGACGTCCCGGTCGAAGGCGCCGGTACGCTCCAGCTCCTCCACGGCGAGCCGGGCCTTGGCCTCGAAGGGGTCCCGGCTGCTGAAGGCCTCCGGCGCCGACGCGCTGACGTAGACGCGGACGGGATCCTTCGCGGGTCGGCCCGTGTACTGGGCGATCTGCTGCCCCGTCGGCGTGGAGCCCACGAAGTTGCGGCCCTGGAATCCGAGGTCCCGCCAGCGCAGGAGCGAACCGGGTCCGCCGGAGACCAGCGGGGAGGTCGGCCGCTGGACGCCTTCCTTGGTGCCGCCGTTCGTCGCGTACGCGATGCGGTCGGCGATGTCGATGACACCGCGCTGGAAGACGACGTCGCGCAGCCCGATCGTGACGATCAGCGCGCTGAGCGCGACGCCGAGGCCGATGGCGACGGGCAGCGGCACGAACCGGTGCAGGGCGCGGATCAGTCTGCGTGCCCCGAGGCGGATACCGCGGGCCGCGAGCAGGAACAGGGCACAGAGCAGGACGGCGATCAGCACGATGAGCGGCGTGTGCCAGGCCATCGACGGCGGCAGCCCCTGGAGCTCGCGCAGGCGGCGCTGCGCGTGGTCGCTCTCGGCGAGCAGCCAGACGGTGAGGACGAGCCCGAGGACCCAGTACACCTGCCAGAGACGCGCCCGCGCCTTCTCCCCCGGCCGCCACCGGAACAGCGCACGGAATACGGTGCTGCCGATCGAGCCGAGTCCATAGCCGATGGCCGCGGTGATCCCCCCGACGACGCCCTGCAGCAGCCAGGGCCGGGGTACGAGGGAAGGCGTGAGGGAGAGCCAGAAGAAGACGGTGCCGAGGCAGGCGGCGGTGAGGTCCGGCCAGCGTCTGACGAGATAGGTGGAGTCGGGCCGTTCCCAGTACGGCTTCCTGACGATCGCGCCGACGCTCCGCGCGAGCGGCACGCTCCGCACGAGCCGCACGAGCCGCTGCCGGGCACCCGCCCAGCGGGATTCCTCCCCGCCCGCTCGCCCGGGTCTGCTCTTCGCCAACCGCCTCAGCTCCGAGGTCCGGCGCGGCCGTCCGGTGACGGATGTCGCCGGGCGGGGGCGCGCGGGGGCACCGCCACCTCATGCTCACCCACCCCCCTATACCTCGCAAACCACACGCAAGCCGCCGAAGTGACCTTCTCCGGGTGATATGCCCCGACCGTGGAACCGGCATAGGGTGCATCTCATGGCGTAACGACCTCTTCACGGAGGCCCCTCATCCGCCGCCCCGCCCCGAAAGGGTGACTTCCATGCACCCCTCCCTCAACCCGGACACGCTGGCCGGGCTGCGTCAGCCGCGCCCCTACCCCGCCGTCACGGTCCTGCTGCCGACCCACCGCAGGGAGCCGGACAACGCCCAAGATCCCGTGCGGCTCCGCAACCTCGTCGCCGAGGCCAAGGAGCGACTGAAGTCCGACCCGGCCGTGGCCAGGGAGCAGCGGATCGAGGTGGCCGCGCAGCTCGACAGGGCGGTGGCGGAGATCGACCTCGTGCACGCCGAGGACGGTCTTGCCGTCTTCGCGGCTCCCGGGGAGCACCAGGTGTGGTCGCTCGCCAGGACGGTGCCGTCGAGGGTGGTGCTCTCGGACACCTTCCTGACGCGCAACGTCGTCGCGGCCCAGGCCGCCGAGCGCCCGTACTGGGTCCTCGCCGTCTCGGCCGACCGCGTCACGCTGTGGAGCGGTACCCCCGAGCGGGTCACCCAGCACAAGGCGGACGGGTTCCCGCTGACCCGGAGCCTCGACGACCCGGACGCCGAGCGCAAGGAGCGGATCGGCGACGTGCCGAGCACCTTCCGCGACGAGCACACCCGCAAGTTCCTGCGCGAGGCGGACCTGGCCGCGGCCGCTGTGCTCCGCGCCCATCCGCGACCCCTGTTCGTGGCCGGGGAGGCCGCGGCGCTCTCCCTCCTCGACGACACCGGCACGGTCACCAAGGGGGCCACGCGGGTGCCGCACGGCGGCCTTGCGCACGGCCCGGCCCAAGCGGTGTGGCAGACGGTACGCCCCTTCATCGCGGCCCAGGACAAGGCCGAACTCGGTTCCACGCTCCATGAGTTGGATGCGGCACAGGGCCGGCACCAGTACGCCGCGGGCCTCGACGAGGTCTGGCAGAACGTGACGACGGACCGGGTCCGCCTCATCGCCGTGGAGGACACCTTCCAGGCGACCGTGCGCGACGACGGCGGACATCTGGTGCCTGCCGAGTCCGACGATCTCGACGCGGTGGACGACGTGGTCGACGACATCGTCGAGCGGGCCCTGGACACCGGCGCCGAGGTCCGCTTCGTACCCGAAGGCACGCTCACCGACCGGGGCCGGATCGCCTGCGCCCTGCGGTACTGACGCCGCCCCCTCACGCCAAGCATCAGCAGCCATCAGCAGCAGGGAAAGGATCGCACCGGATGAACCCCATGCCACCCCGCGGGAAGCGGCGCCCCGCGCGTCGCGGGCCCGCGGTGTCCGCCGCCCTCACGCTCGCCGCCACGGTGACGGCCGCCGCCGCCCTCGTCTCGTGCAGCACCGAGAGCGACGCCCCGTCGGCCGAGGGCAGCCGGAAGGTCAGCGAGCGGCCGACCGCCCCCGACTCGTCGTCGTTCTCGCAGAAGACGGCTTCCCCGATGGAGTCGAAGGCATCCGAGGCCGCCGAGTCGGCCCGCGCATCGGCCTCCGAGGCACAGGCCTCCGCATCGGAGCGCGCAGACGAGTTCGAGGCGTCCGTGTCCGCCGATACGGAGCGCGCCAACCAGGCCGCCAAGAAGGCGCTGAAGGACGTCGACGGGCAGGGCAACGCGACGTCCGACGTCTCCATGACGGGCAAGCCGCGCTCCGACACCGGCGGGGTGCTCGCCTCCGTGGTGACCTTCACCAACAAGACCGACAAGACGGCGGACTTCGCCGTACAGGTCGATTTCCGGGACTCCTCCGGCAAGACCGTGGAGACCCGCTACATCGGCACGGAGAACCTCGAACCGGGCAAGCGGGCCCAGCGGTACGCCATCAGCCACGAGCCCCCGGAGCCGAAGCTCTCCGCGAAGCTGGTCAAGGCCCAGCGGTACTGAGCGACACCACGCGCCTCAGAAACGCTCCTCAGAAGTCGACGGCGTCGCGGATGAGCGGGCACGTCATGCAGTGCCCGCCGCCGCGACCGCGGCCCAGTTCGGCGCCGACGATGGTGATGACCTCGACCCCCGCCTTGCGCAGCAGGGTGTTGGTCTGGGTGTTGCGGTCATAGGTGAAGACCACGCCCGGCTCCAGGGCGACGGCGTTGTTGCCGCTGTCCCACTGCTGCCGCTCGGAGGCGTAGACGTCCCCGCCCGTCTCGATCACGCGCAGCTCGGGCAGACCGAGTGACTTGGCGACGACGTCGACGAACGCACGCGAGCCCTCGTCCGTAATCTCGACGCCCGCCGCCTTGCCGCCGGGGCGCAGCGTGAAGGAGTGCACGGCGTCCATGATCTTCGGGTAGAGCGTGACGATGTCGCGGTCGGCGAAGGTGAAGACGGTGTCGAGGTGCATCGCGGCCCGCAGCTTGGGCATGCCGGCGACGATGACCTGCTCGGCCGCGCCGTTCTCGAACAGTGCGGAGGCGACCTGGGTGACGGCCTGGCGCGAGGTGCGCTCGCTCATGCCCATCAGGACGACGCCGTTGCCGACGGGCATGATGTCGCCGCCCTCGAACGTCGCCTGGCCCCAGTCGAGTTCGGGGTCGCCCCACCACACCGTGGCGCCGGTGAAGTCGGGGTGGAACCGGTAGACGGCCTTCATCAGGAGCGTCTCGTCGTGCCGGGCGGGCCAGTACAGCGGGTTGAGCGTGACGCCCCCGTACAGCCAGCACGTCGTGTCGCGGGTGTAGAGCGTGTTCGGCAGCGGCGGCATCAGGTATTCGCGTACGCCGGTGGATTCGCGTACGAGCGCGACGTAGCCGGAGCGGAACTCGTCCGGCAGATCCGCGGTGGCCAGGCCCCCGATGAGGTACTCGGCGAGCTGCCTGGGCTCCAGCGTCTCGAGGAAGGCGCGGGTGCCGTCGATGAGCCCGATGCCGACCTCGTTCGCGGTGATCTTCCGGTCCAGGAGCCAGTCCTTCGCCCCGGGAACCGCCATGGTCCGGGCGAGCAGATCGTGCAGTTCGACGACCTCGACGCCGCGCTGCTGCAGCTTGATGACGAAGTCGGCGTGGTCGCGCTGGGCGTTCTCCACCCACATGACGTCGTCGAAGAGCAGGTCGTCGGCGTTGGTGGGGGTCAGCCTGCGGTGTGCGAGTCCCGGCGCACAGACAAGGACCTTGCGCAGCCTGCCTACCTCGGAGTGGACACCGAACGTGGGTGCGGCGGGGGTGTCGAGGCTTGTCACGGTGCGCCTTTCGTCGGTCGGTGGCAACAGAAGTTCGACGGCTCGGTCAGAGGTCGATCCAGCCCGCCGCGAGCGCGATCACGCCCACGACGGCGCCCGCGATCGAGACGGCGCAGATGACGGCCTCGCGAGGGGAGAACAGGCGCCGGTTCTGTTCCCGCCGGGCCTTGATGAAGAGGAGGGTCGCGGGGGCGTAGATGATGAAGGAGACCAGGACGAACTTGAGCCCGGCCGCGAACAGCAGGAACGCCATGTACAGCGTGGCGATCACCGCGATCACGAGCTCCTTGCGCGTGCTCTGCCCGGCGACCTTCATGTCCTCCGTGCCGGACCCGAGGGCGATCTTGACGGCGAAACCGGTCGCGAGCAGGAACGGGATGAGGCTCAGCGCGCTGGTCAGGTCGAGCGCGAAGTTGAACGCGTCGTCGGAGAACATCGTGACGACCAGGACCACCTGGCTCAGCGCGGTGGTCATCAGGAGCGCGGGGACCGGCACGTCCTCGGAGGTGGCCTTCCGCAGGAAGCGGGGCATGTCGTCGTCCTTCGCGGCGACGAAGAGCACTTCCGCGGCCATCAGTGTCCAGGCGAGGTAGGCGCCGAGCACGGAGATGATGAGTCCGACGCTGACGAAGACCTTGCCCCAGGTGCCGACGGCCTCCTCAAGGACCCCCGCCATGGAGGGCTGGCGCAGCTCGGCGATCTCGGCCATCGGCATGATGCCGTACGAGACGATGGTGACGGACGCGAAGACGGCGAAGACGCTGAGGAAGCCCAGGATCGTGGCCCTGCCGACGTCCTCGCGGCGCTTGGCGTGCCGGGAGTAGACGCTCGCGCCCTCGACGCCGAGGAAGACGAAGACGGTGGCCAGCATGGTGCCGCGCACCTGGTTGAACAGCGATCCGGCGTAGTCGGCGCCGCCGAAGTTGTCGGCGAACACGGACGGCTTGAAGAAGAAGAGGGCCAGGATCACGAAGACGAGGATGGGCACGATCTTGGCGACGGTCACGATCCTGTTGATCGCCGCCGCTTCCTTGACTCCGCGTCGGATCAGCAGGAAGAAGGCCCAGAGGCCGAACGAGGAGAGGACTACGGCGAGGAAGGTGTCGCCGTCGCCGAGGCTCGGCCAGATGGCGCCGACGGTCGACATGATGAGCACCCAGTAGGTGACGTTGCCGACGCAGGCGCTGGCCCAGTACCCGAAGGCGGAGAAGAAGCCGAGGTACTCGCCGAACCCGGCCTTCGCATAGGCGTAGACACCGGCGTCGAGATCGGGCCTTCGGACGGCGAGGGTCTGGAAGACGAACGCGAGCATCAGCATGCCCGTACCGGCGATGGCCCAGGCGATCAACGCGCCCGCGACACCGGTCTCCTGGGCGAACCGGCGTGGCAGCGAGAAGACGCCCGCGCCGACCATCGAGCCGACGACCATCATCGTCAGCGTCGTGAGCGTCAGTTTGACTGCCGGCGACGCTCCGGCGGTGGTCTGGTCGGTCGTCTCAGCATGGCTCATGGATTCCCCGTCAGCTCCCGTCAGGGCCGACGCCGAGGGACGGCTGACCACCCTGTGCGGGAATCTATCCCTAGTGGGTCGAGTTGTCCTGATATGAAATCGCAGGCTGACGGTGTTCGCGATTCGGCATGTTCGTGATTCGGCAAGGCCCGGAGGAAGCACAGTGCACGGTGAGTACAAGGTCCCCGGCGGCAAGCTCGTCGTCGTGGATCTGGAGGTCGAGGACGGCGTGCTGCGCCGCGTGCGGGTGGCGGGGGACTTCTTCCTCGAACCTGACGAGGCGTTCGACGCCCTGAGCCACGCCCTGGAGGGCGCCCCCGCCGACGCCGACGCGGCGGGCCTCGCCGCTCGCATCGACGCGGCGCTCCCGGAGGGCTCCGTCCTCTACGGGCTCACGTCGGAGGGGGTGGGCGTCGCGGTGCGTCGCGCCCTCGCGCACGCCACCGACTGGACGGACTACGACTGGCAGCTGATCCACGAGGCCCCGCAGTCCCCCGCCCTGCTCATGGCGCTTGACGAGGTGCTCACCGAGGAGGTCGCCGCCGGGCGCCGCCCGCCCACACTGCGCGTGTGGGAGTGGGAGTCCCCCGCGGTCGTCATCGGGAGTTTCCAGTCGCTGCGCAATGAGGTGGACCAGGAGGGCACCGAGCGGCACGGCGTTCAGGTGGTGCGCCGGATCAGTGGCGGAGGCGCCATGTTCTGCGAGCCGGGCAACGCCATCACGTACTCGCTCTCCGTCCCGGACTCCCTCGTGCAGGGCCTGTCCTTCGCCGACAGTTACGCCTATCTGGACGACTGGGTGCTCGAAGCCCTCGGCGACATGGGCATCAAGGCCTGGTACCAACCGCTCAACGACATCGCCACCGACGCCGGGAAGGTCGCGGGCGCCGCCCAGAAGCGGGTCGCGGGCGGGCACGGCGCCGTGCTGCACCACGTGACGATGTCGTACGACATCGACGCGGAGAAGATGGTCGAGGTCCTCCGCATCGGGCGCGAGAAGCTCTCCGACAAGGGCACGAGGAGCGCGAAGAAGCGCGTGGACCCGCTGCGCCGCCAGACGGGGCTCCCCCGCGAGGCCGTCATCGAGCGGATGCTCGACTCGTTCCGCACGCGGTACGGCCTGACGGAGGGCAGGGCCACGGTCGAGGAGATGGCCAGGGCGCGGGAGCTCGCCCGGACGAAGTTCAGCTCGCCGGAGTGGACGGCGCGGGTGCCGTAGGCCTGGTCGGGCTCGCGTCGTCCGCCGGCTCCCGCTGCCAGGCGGTGGTGCCGATGCGGCCGGTGTTGCCGAGGTCGATGCGGCCCTCCGGGGTCACGGTGCCGGATTCGCCGCCCGGCGCCGTGGTGACCTTCAGATAGGTGCCGCTGACGGCGGTCGTGGTCGTGTCGGTGACGGTGTTGCGCCAGACGAGCACGGTGTAGGCCGCCTCGCCCTTCTTGAGCGAGACGCGGTGGTCCGGGCCGGGGTCGTCGTCTCTCGTCATGATGGGTGCGGTGCCTTCGAGGATCTGTACGTCGAGGGGCTCGCGGTGCTCGTCGAGTACCCGCAGCTTCGGGTAGCCCTTCAGGCGGTAGGCGTCCTTGCCGCAGTTGGTGAGGGTCACGCTCATCGCGCGCAGGCCCATGGCGGCGCTGACGATGCCCGACTCGATGCGGATGCCGGAGGCGGGGCAGGAGGCCGAGGGCGCGTCGGGCACCTCCGGCGGCGCGGTCTCGACGGGTTGGCCCGTCGGCGTGTCCGGAAGAACCGTCGGGGCGGACCGACCGGCCCCCGCTTCGGACCGGTCGCTCTCGACAGGCGCCGTACGTCCGGGATCCCTCTCCCGCTCCAGCTCCTCCGAGAGCCCGCATCCGGAGGCGAACAGGACCACGGCCGAGAGGGCGGCCACGCGTCTGAGCCGGGCGACGTGCCTGAGCCGAGCGACGTGTCTGAACGGTATGACGGTCACGCGGAGATCATGCCATGGCCAGAGTTTTCCCTTTATGGCCTTACGTTTCCGACCTCACGGAGTCGCGCTTCCACCCCTCTACGGGGTCGCGTTGCCGCACTCCGTGCCGCGGCGACGATGGGCGCGGGCCTCCTCGACGAGTCCCGCCCGGGGACGCAGTCGTCTTCGTCCTGTCGCTCTGTCGCTCTGTCGCTCTGTCGCGCACCGCGGGCCGGACGGTGACCGCGTCGAAGCGGGCCTGCCCGGAGGAGGCGTTCCGGCCGCTCAGCGCTCTCCCGGCTGCTCGGCCCGCTCGGCGCTCTCCCCGGACCGCTCGACCTTCCCCTGCTCCCCGTCCTCCTTCATCGCCTTGGTCTCGCTCTTGAGGATCCGCAGGGACTTGCCCACCGCGCGGGCGGTGTCCGGCAGCTTCTTCGAGCCGAACAGCACGATGACCACAATCCCCACGATGAGCAGATGCCAGGGTTCCAGTCCGTTACGAAGCATCGTCGTCCGCCCTTCTCCATAGATGTCTCAGCCGCAGATGTCTCAGCCGCCGATCAGCTGCCGGTAGCCTCAGAAAAGATTGCTACATTGCGCAACTGTACAACCATGGGGAGGGCCGAAAGGTCCCTCTCCATGAAGGCGGAACGACTCGGACGGATAGGGCGCACCCATGACAACCAGCCACCGCGCAGCTGTACGCGGCCGTCGGCGCAAGCGCAGCCGTGCACGGCTCTCGCTCTGTATCGGCCTGTCGCTCCTCGTCCTCGTGACGGCCGGTGCCGGGTGGGTGTACTTCAGGCTGAACGGCAACATCGACACCTTCGCGGCGGACGGCGTCTCCGGCGATCGGCCCGACGCGGACGCATCCAAGGGCGAGAACGTCCTGGTCATCGGCTCGGACGCACGCACCGGCGGGAACAGCGCGCTCGGCGGCGGCGACAAGAGCGACATCGGGCGCTCCGACACCGCCTTCCTCCTTCACGTCTACGCCGACCACCGGCACGCCGTCGCCGTCTCGATACCCCGCGACACCCTCGTGGACCTCCCGCCCTGCAAGCTGCCGGACGGAAGCTGGACCAAGTCGCAGTCGAACGCGATGTTCAACGCCGCGTATTCCGTGGGCGAGACCGCCAAGGGCAACCCCGCCTGCACCCAGAACACCGTCGAGCACCTCACCGGACTGCGCGTCGACCACACCGTCGTCGTCGACTTCAAGGGGTTCGCGGAGCTGACGGACGTGGTGGGCGGGGTGAAGGTGTGCCTGCCGCAGGACATCTATCAACGCGACCTCAACCCCAACCGCGCCACCCGGGGAAAACGCCTCTTCGCCGAGGGAGAGCAGGAGGTGTCGGGCCAGAAGGCCCTTGATTACGTGCGCATCCGGCACGGCATCGGTGACGGCTCCGACATAGGCCGGATCAAGCGCCAACAGGCCTTTGTCGCGAGCCTGTTGAAGAAGGTCAAGAGCGACGGCCTCACCCCCACCAAGCTGCTTCCGCTCGCGGACGCCGCGACGAATTCCATGACCGTCGATCCCGGACTCGGCTCCGCGGACAAGCTGATCTCGTTCGCGATGTCCCTGAAGGACATCGACCTGAGCAACACCAAGTTCGTCACCATCCCTTGGCGGTACAAGGGTTCGCGGGTCGCCGTCGTCCAGCCGGACGCCGACGCGCTGTGGGCATCGCTCAAGAACGACCGCACGCTGGACGGGACGGACGCCAGCGGCAAGAACGGTGAGAACGGCAAGAACAGTAAGAAGAAGACGCCGTCCGGCGATGCGGCGACCACCGCGCCGGTCTCCGGGGACGGCGCCGCCGTGGCCGTGCGGAACGGCACCACCGTCACCGGCCTCGCCGCCCGCGCGGCCGAGACCCTCACCGAACACGACTTCGAGGTCACCGGCACCGCGACGGCCGGCACCCAGGACCACGCCACCACCGTGATCGCGTACGGCCCCGGCGAGCAGGCCAGGGCCAAGTCCGTCGCCCGCCTGTTCCCGGGCGCGGAGCTGGAGTCCGCGACGGCGTCCGGCGTCACCGTCACTCTCGGCCAGTCGTACGCCGACGCACCCTCGGCCTCACCCTCCGCCTCCGCCTCCGGTGAGCCGGAGCCCGTTCCCTCCAAGGTCGCCGACGACGCCCGTTCCGCCGACGACAACCCGTGCTCCGACCTCTCCTACGGCTGATTACGGCTGAACGTCCCACCGCCGCCGAGCCGCCCCGAGCGCGGCCGCGTAAAGACCGAGCACCACCGCGAGCAGCAGGTAGTACAGGCCCGGCAGAGCCGTCATGCCCAGGAGCGGGCCCAGCGGTGAGAGCGGGAGGAGCACACCGACGGCGGCGAGCGCGGCCACCGACAGGACGACCGGTCCGGGCTTCCTGCCCTCGGCCCGGCGGCGGCCGGTGCGCAGGAGCAGCATCACCAGGCCCTGGGTCAGCAGGTTCTCGGTGAACCACCCGGAGTGGAACATCGCCTGGTCGTCCACGGCGCCGGGGCCGTGCAGGGCGAGCGCGAGGAGAAGGAAGGTGGCGAGGTCGGCGAGGGCGTTGAGGGCGCCGAAGCCGGTGATGAAGCGCAGGAAAGCGCGGGGGCGCAGCACGGTGGGGCGGCGCAGGACCGCCGGGTGCGGGCGCTCGTAGGCGAAGGAGAGCTGCGCGGCGTCGAAGCACAGGTTCTGCACGAGGACCTGCGCGGGGAGCATCGGCAGGAACGGCAGCAGGAGTCCCGCGCAGAGCATCCCGATGACGTTGCCGAGGTTCGAGGAGAGCGTGACACGCAGATACGTGGCGATGTTGCCGCTGCTGTGGCGTCCGGCGAGGACCGCGTGGCCGATGGCAGTGAGGTCCTTGTCGGCGAGCACCACGTCGGCACTCTCACGTACGACGTCCACGGCGGCCCGCGGGGCGATGCCGACGTCGGCGGCCCGCAGCGCGGGCAGGTCGTTGACCCCGTCGCCGAGAAACCCGGTGGTGTGCCCGCGGGACCGCAGCGCCTCGGTGATGCGGGCCTTGTGCTCGGGGGTGCAGCGGGCGAAGACGGTGGTGCGCCCGGCGGTGTCGGCGAGTTCCGCGTCGGTGAGGGTGTCGACGCGGTCGGCGGTGAGGACTCCGCCGACGCCGATCCCGAGATCGCGGCAGGCCCGCTCAGCCGTCCCCGGGTGGTCACCGGTGAGGATCTTGACGGTGATGCCGCTCTCCGCGAGGTCCCGCAGGGCGGTGGCGGCGGTCGGGGCGAGTGCGTCCCGCAGGGTGAGGAAGCCGCGGAAGGTCAGGCCGCGCTCGTCGGCCGGGGTGTAGGCGCGGGTGCGGGCGGGCCGCTCCGCGGTGGCGACCGCGAGGAGGCGCAGGCCGGCGTCCGCTTCGTGGGCGGCGAGGGACAGGAGTTTTTCGCGCTCGGAGTCGTCGAGCACGCAGCGTTCCAGTACCGCCTCGACCGCGCCTTTGACCACGAGCGTGTGGGTGCCGATGCTTCCGGGGCCGCGTACGACGGCGGTGGCAAGGCGGCGTACGGGATCGAAGGGGAGCGCCGCTACCCCTTCGTACCGCATCGCCTCGTCGCCGCCGTCGTCCGCGGCGTCGAGGACCGCGTCGTCGAGCGGGTCGGCCGCGGGCAGCTCGGCGAGCTGGAGTGTCCACCAGGAGTTGACCGCGGCCCAGTGCAGCGCTTCGGGCGCGGCCCGGCCGTCGGCGCCCAGGGTGCGGTCCAGGACGGGGCGGTCCTCGGTGAGCGTGCCGGTCTTGTCCAGGCACAGGACGTCGACGGCGCCGAGGTCGTGCAGCGCGGGCAGCCTTTTGACGATCACCCCGTGCGTACGGGCCAGGAGCGAGGCCCCGCGCGCCAGGCAGATGGTGACGATGACCGGCAGCATCTCCGGCGTCAGGCCGACCGCCACGGCGACCGCGAACGGCAGGGTCTCGAGGCCGCGCCCGCGCAGAGCGGCGTTGGCCATCAGGACGAGCGGCGGGGTCAGCAGCATGAACCGGATGAGGACCCAGGAGATGCCGTGCACGGAGCGGTCGAAGGCGCTCGGCCCGCGCCGCCCCTGCATACCGTGCGCGGCGGCGAACCGGGTCCGCGCCCCGGTCGCGACGACCACCGCGGTGCCGCTGCCCGAGGCGACGCTGCTGCCCTGGAAGCAGAGATGAGGCTGCTCGAAGGCGCCCTCGGGGCGCCGCGGGCCCGGCACGTCCGCGGCGGCCTTGGGCACCGGCGCCGACTCCCCCGTAAGGGCCGCCTGACGCACGCTCAGCCCGCTCGCGCGCAGCAGTCGTACGTCGGCGGGGACGAGGTCGCCGGGGCCGAGCCGCACCACATCTCCTGGCACGAGGTCCTCGACCGGGATCTCCCGCTCCTCGGGGTTCTCGTCGCGCTCCGCGCGGCGCAGCACGGTCGCGGTGGTGGCCACCAGTGCGCGCAGTGCGGTCATGGACCGGTCGGCGCGGTGCTCGCCGGAGGTCCGCAGTACTCCGCTGACGACGACCAGGCACAGGATCACGCAGGCGGTGCCCCAGGAGGCGACGGTGGCCGACACCAGACCGAGGCAGAGCAGCACCGCGGTGAACGGATCGCGCAGGCTGCGGCCGAAGAGCCGGGGCCACGACACCGCACGCCGGTCGGGAAGGGTGTTCTCGCCGAACCGGGCACTGCGCCGCTCGGCCTCCGCGTCCGTCAGGCCGCGCGGGCCGCTGTCCACATGGCGCAGCACCTCGAGGGAGGTGAGCCCACCGGCAGCGGCCTCAGGCGCCAAGGCCGCGGAGCCGGCGTCCGGGAGACCGCACGGCATGATCGGCACTGTCGGCCCGGTCGACGCGGTCGGTCAGCTGGCCGACCATGAGGCGCACCACGGTCACCACGTCCGCGTCGTCGACGAAGTAGACCTGGCGCCGGCCCTCGCGCCGGGAACGCACGAGACCGGCGAGCTTCAGCTTGGTCAGATGCTGGCTGACCGCGGGCAGCGCGCCGCCGACCCGGTCCGCGAGACCGGTCACGTCGCACTCGCCCTGCGCGAGCGCCCACACGATGTGCAGCCGCGCGGAGGAGGCGAGCAGTCCGAATGCCGCGGCCGCCTCGGCGAGGACCTCGGCCGGTGGATCATCGAAGCCGGTGCCGTCTGCTCCGTCGACTCCGTCCACTCCCACGGTCGTCCTCCCTTCGCGCGGTCGCGCCTTCGCGCCCGGACTCGCGCGCACGAGGGTCTCGTACGCGAGGGTCCAGTCTAGGCCGCCGACCGGCCTGCCCCGGAGCCGTCGCGCCTGCCCACCGCCATCAGCCCCACGTAGACGACAAGGGCCGAAGCGAGCCCGATCGCCCACCCGTAGTCCGCGAGCGGCTTGAGGACCGGGATCAGGCCGTCCTTCGGGAACGGCCCCTTCCCCGGCGCCGAATGCGACCCGCCCACGGCGAGCAGGCCCCCGACCGTGAAGGCCGCGACGGCCCGCAGATTCCACCCGCCGGTGTACCAGTAGCGCCCCTCGGGGCGGTACAGATCGGCGAGGTCGAGGACCGTCCGCCGCACCACCCAGTAGTCGGCGATCAGGATTCCGGCGACCGTGCCGAGCAGGCCGCCCACGACGCCGAGCCAGACGAAGATGTAGAGCTCGGGCGTCTCGATCAGCTTCCACGGGAAGATGAGCACGCCCACGACACCGGTGATCAGCGCGCCCGTACGGAAGTTGATGAATTTCGGGGCGAGGTTCGCGAGGTCGTACGCGGGTGAGACCACGTTGGCCGCGATGTTCACGGAGACCGTGGCGACCAGGACCGTCACCAGGGCGTAGAGGAGCCCGAAGACGTTGTCGGCCTTGGCGGCCAGGTCGACGGGCTCCCAGATCGGCTCCCCGTACACCGCCTGCGAACCGGAGGTGACCAGGACGGACAGGAGCGCGAACGCGGTCATGGTGGTCGGAAGGCCGAGCGTCTGCCCCCACACCTGCGCCCGCTGTCCCTTCCCGAACCGGGTGAAGTCGGGGATGTTCAGGGACAGCGTGGACCAGAAGCCGATCATGCCCATCAGCGCCGGGAAGAACACCGGCCAGAAGTCGGCGCCCCAGCCCAGTGTGGACGGTTGGTCGAGCAGCGGGCCGAAGCCGCCCGCCTTGTCCGCGATCCACACGAGCAGCACGACGGCGCCGACGAGGACGAAGGGCGCCGCCCAGTTCTCGAAGCGGCGCAGTGCCTCCATGCCCCGGTAGATGATGGCCAGTTGGAGGACCCAGAACAGCACGAAGCAGAGCCACAGGGGCCACGGATAGCCGCCGATGCGCGACTCGTCGCTCCACGCTCCGTCGAAGGCCTGATTGAGCAGGACGTAGATCCCCTGGCCGCCGATCCAGGTCTGGATGCCGAACCAGCCGCAGGCCACGGCCGCCCGGATCAGTGCGGGCAGGTTCGCGCCGCGCAGGCCGAAGGAGGCGCGGGCGAGTACGGGGAACGGGATGCCGTACTTCGGGCCCGCGTGTCCCGTCAGGAGCATCGGCAGGAGCACGATCACATTGGCCGCCGCGATGGTGAAGACGGCCTGGCGCCAGTCCATGCCGAGTGCGACCAGGCCCGAAGCGAGCGTCCAGGAGGGGATGTTGTGGGCCATACCGACCCACAGGGCGGCGAAGTTGTAGGTGGTCCAGTGGCGTTCGGCGAGGGGGATGGGCCTGAGGTCGTCGTTGGCGAAGCGGCTGTGCTCCGGAAAGGCTCCGGGGACCAGTTCGACGCGGCCGTCGTCGGCGACGGTCTGGGACATCGCGCCGGGCTCCGCCGCGGGTGGCCCCGTGGGGACGGTGCCGCTCACGAGACGGTCGGATCGGCCTGCGGCACACGTCTGAAATCCATGCACGGACTCCTTAAGTCTTCGCCATGTTCCCCGACTTGTCGCGCCGACAATCATGCGCCCGGTCGGCCTGATCGCGACAGCGCCGTACCCCAACTACCTTGGTCCTCATGATCAATCGTGGTTCGCTGCCGCCATCGGGCTTCAGCACAGGAGAGGACGAGTCTTGAGTCACGGGAACCCGCAGCCCGTTCGCCGTCGTCCGGATCCCCGCCATCCGGATCCGGACGACGGGGCCTCGCTCCCCCCTCAGACTCAACGACCGCCGCAGAGCGGCCACATGATCGTGTGCGGTGACGACGCCCTCGCCGAACGTCTCGCCGCCGAGCTGCGCGCGGTGTACCGCGAGCGGGTGACGGTCGTCGTCCCTTCCGCGCCGGCGGCCGACGGTCCACGCTTCGGACCGGCAGGACGGGCGCGGGCCACCGCCCTACTTGGCCGGATGCAGGCCGTGATGGCGCGCGCGGCCGGTACGCCCGGCGGCGCGGACGGGGCGGCACGGCCCGAGGTTCCCCGAGTCATGGAGGCGCCGGAGCCCGACGAGGCGGCCCTCGTCGAAGCGGGCGTCCACGACGCCGCCGCGCTGGCCCTTGTGTACGACGACGACGAGACCAACATCCACGCCGCGCTCGTCTCCCGCCGTCTCAACCCCCGCCTGCGGATCGTGATCCGGCTCTACAACCGCAAGCTGGGCCAGCACCTGGAGGATCTCCTCGACCAGGCAGCCGCGGTCGCCTTCCCCGGCCTCGACCCGACCGAGGTGAACGCCTCCACCACCGTCCTCTCCGACGCCGACACCGCGGCGCCCGCCCTGGCGGCCACCGCCGTCGCGGGCACCAGCAAGGTCGTCCAGGCCGACGGGCTGCTTCTGCGCGCCGTGGAACGCGACCCGCGGGGCCGCGAAGCGACCGCCGACCCCGGCCTGTGCACGCTCGCCCTGCTCTCGTCGACCACCAACGACCCCGCGGGCTCGGAGGGTTCGGACGACGGCGGCCAGGACGGGCCTCTGCTGCTGCCCGACGACAGCACCGTCACCTCCGCCACGGGCAGGGGAACCGTGGTCCTGAAGGCCGTCTCGTACGCCGGGCCCGACCGGCCGGCCGGCCCCCTGGCCGGGCGCGGACTTCCGTTCGGCTCGCTCTTCTCGCCCCGCCTGCGCTGGTCGGTGGTGGGGCTCATGGCCTGTGTACTCGGCCTCGCGGTGGCGAACTGGCTCACCAGCAACGCCCATCCCCTGGCCGCCGCCTATCTGACCCTGCTCGACCTGTTCGCCATCGACGACCCGGCGATCGGCGAATCCACCGCCCGCCAGATTCTTCAACTCCTGTCCGGTCTGGCCGGGCTGCTCCTCCTGCCGGTGCTGCTCGCCGCCGTCCTCGAGGCCCTCGGCACCTTCCGCACGGCCTCTTCCCTGCGCCGTCCGCCGCGCGGCCTCTCCGGCCACGTCGTCCTGCTCGGCCTCGGCAAGGTCGGGACCCGCGTCCTGGCCCGCCTGCGCGAACTCGGCATCCCCGTCGTGTGCGTGGAGGAGGACCCCGAGGCGCGCGGCATCCCGCTCGCCCGCCGCCTGCGCGTTCCCACGGTCATCGGGGACGTCACGGACGAAGGCGTCCTGGAGGCCGCCAAGATCCACCGCGCACACGCGCTGCTCGCCCTCACCAGCGTCGACACCACGAACCTCGAAGCCGCCCTGTACGCCCGCTCGATCAAGCCCAACGTGCGCGTGGCCCTCCGGCTGTACGACGACACGTTCGCGACCGCCGTCTACCGCACCCTGCGCACCGCCCACCCGCAGGCCCTCACCCGCAGCCGCAGCGTCTCCACCCTCGCCGCCCCCGCGTTCGCGGGAGCCATGATGGGGCGGCAGATCCTGGGCGCGATCCCCGTCGAGCGGCGGGTGCTCCTGTTCGCCGCCCTCGACGTCGCCGGACACCGTCAGCTGGAGGGTCGGACCATCGCCGAATCGTTCCGGCCCGGGGTCTGGCGGGTCATCGCCCTGGATTCCACCGCACCGGACGAGCGGGTCCCGGACCTGACGGCCTCCCGGACCGACGAGGACACCGACCGGCCGGCAGGCCTCGTCTGGGACCTCCACCCGGGGTACGTACTGCGCTCGCAGGACCGCGTCGTCATTGCCGCCACGCGCCAGGGCCTGGCGGAACTGCTCGGCCGACGTACCCAGAGCCGGACCAGCTGAGGCGAGACGCGGCCCGACGCACAGACCGGCATGAAAAGAGCCTGATCATTGCCGGATCGTGGCAATGTGCGCGAACTTTCCCGCATGCGACGATTCCCGCCACACCGAGACATCCGGCAAGTTGGGGAGGTGCTCCGGTGACTGTCTTTCTGGGCCTCGGCATCGCGGGAATCGTGCTGCTGGTCCTCTCCCTCGTCTTCGACGGGGTTCTTGAAGGACTCTTCGACGGCATCGGAGTCCTCGACGGGTTCTTCGACGGGCTGCTGTCCCTTCCCGTCATCGCCGGGTTCGTGTCCATGCTCGGCTTCGGCGGCGCGATCGTGCTCGGCACGACCGGGCTCGGCGCAGTCGGTGCCACCGCTGTCGGTGCGGTCGTCGGCGTGGGAGCGGCCTGGCTGACCTGGAAGTTCAGCCGCGCCCTGATGCGGGATCAGACCGCGGCCACCCCGCGGGGCGACGATCTCGTGGGCACCGCGGGCGCCGTGGTCACCGCGATCCCGGTCGACGGGTACGGCGAAGTGCTGCTCCAACTGGCCGGCCAGCCCGTGAAGTTCTCCGCCAGGAGCACGGTGGCCGTCACCCGCGGCACGGAGGTCTGGGTGGAGTCCGCGCTGTCGCCGACATCGGTCGCGGTCCGCCCCGTACAGCGCTGACCACCGCACCGCACACACCCAGGCCCATATCCGGGCCCACGTACAACATCACCGATCTGCCGCCCTCCGGGAGGCAGGGGGGAATTCACCATGAGTCCAGTCCTGATCGCCGTCATCGGAGTCGTCGTACTCCTCGTCCTGCTCGCACTCGTCGTCGTGACCCGCTACAAGGTCGCCGGGCCCAGCGAGGCCTTCATCGTGACCGGGCGGCGCGGCAAGAAGTCCACCGACCCCGACACCGGCCGTGTCTTCACCGACAACAGCGGCCAGAAGGTCGTGGTGGGCGGCGGCGTCTTCGTCGTGCCGTTCGTCCAGCAGAAGTTCACGCTCGAACTCTCCTCGCGGCACATCCCCATCGCGGTGCGCGGCGCCGTCACTCTGCGCGGGGTGAAGGCCAACCTCGAGGGCGTCGCGATCGTCAAGGTCGGCGGTACCGAGGACTCCATACGCGCCGCGGCCCAGCGGTTCCTCGCCCAGCAGGGCGGGATCGTCGGCTTCACCCAGGAAGTGCTCTCCGGGGCGCTGCGCTCCATCGTGGGCCGGATGTCGGTGGAGGACATCATCCGCGACCGCGCCGCCTTCGCCGGGCAGGTCGCCGAGGAGGCCGAGGCGAGCCTGTCGGGGCAGGGCCTGGTGCTCGACGCCTTCCAGATCCAGGACATCACCACCGAGGGCTCCTACCTGGAGGACCTCGGCCGCCCCGAGGCGGCCCGCGCCCGGCAGGAGGCGGACATCGCCGAGGCCGTCGCCCGCCGCGCCGCCGAGCAGGCCCGTCTGAAGGCCGAGGAGGAGATCGCCGTCGCCCAGCGGACGTTCTACCTCAAGCAGGCCGAGATCAAGGCCGAGACCGACGAGGCAGCCGCACGCGCCGGGGCCGCCGGGCCGCTCGCCGAGGCCGCCCGCCAGCAGGAGGTCCTCACCGAGCAGGAGAAGGTCGCCCAGCGGCAGGCCGCCCTGACCGACCGCGAGCTCGACACCAAGATCCGCAAGCCCGCCGACGCCGCCCGCTACCAGGCCGAGCAGGAGGCGGAGGCCCGCCGCGTCTCCCTGGTCAAGCAGGCCGAGGCCGACGCCGACCGGGCGCGCCTCACCGGTGAGGGCGAGAAGGCCCAGCGTGCCGCGCTCGCCGACGCCGTACGCCTGGAGGGCGAGGCCGATGCCGCCGCGATCGGTGCGAAGGGTGCCGCCGAGGCGGAGGCGATGCGCAAGAAGGCCGACGCGTTCGCACAGTACGGCGACGCGGCGGTCCTTCAGATGCTCGTCGAGGTCCTGCCCAGCGTGGTGGCCAAGGCGTCCGAACCGCTCAGCGCGATCGACAAGATGACGGTGATCTCCACGGACGGCGCGAGCCAGCTCTCCCGCACGGTCGCCGACAACGTCGCCCAGGGCGTCGAACTCCTCAGCTCCACCACGGGCGTCGACGTCGCCGAACTCCTCAAGGGCATCACCGGCGGCAAGTCCCCCGCCCCCGCGGGCACGGCTCCCGCCAAGCTCAACGGCAAGATCGACGTCACCGACTGACCCTCGCACCGCGCCTCACAGCGAGGTGGCCGGCCAGCCGAGGAGCCGCGCGCCGATGACCGCCGTCTGCAGGGTGTAGCGGTCCAGCGGGTCGGCGGGGTCGGAACCTGTGAGGGTGCGGACACGCTCCAGGCGGTACGTCAGAGCTCGTACGCTCAGTGACAGCTGCCGCGCCGCCTGGGCCGCCACGCACCCTGTGTCGAAGTAGGCGAACAGGGTCTCAAGGAGCGGAACGGCTCCGCCCCGCGCCTCTTCCAGCGGGCCGAGCGTATTGAGCACCAGGTCCACCAGAGCCTGCCGGTCACGGGCCAGGACGGGGAAGACCAGGAGGTCGGCGGCGCGCAGCACGGGCTCGTCGAAGCCCATGCGCGTCGCGAGCTCCAGGGTGCTGACGGCTTCTTCGTAGCTGTGGGCGATGCCCGCAGAGCCGGGCCGGGACCGCCCGATGGCGATGCGGCCACCGTCGGTCGCGGCGTGCGCCCGCTTGGCGAAGTAGGCAAGGACCTCGTCCTGATGGGCGGGGGCGATGCACACGAGGCGGCCGTCCTTGGTGGTGAGCAGGATGTCGCGGTCACCGAAGCGGCCGACCAGTTCGCTCTCCACGTCCCGCGCCACGGGATCGGTCTCGTCGTAGGGGGAAGGCCCCTCCGCCACGGCCACCGCGTGCGCGTGGGACAGCCGGAGTCCGAATCGCTCGGCACGTGCGGCGAGGTGGCCCAAGTCCCCTCGTCCGTACAGCAGATCGTCGATCAGCTCGCGCCGGGCGGCCTCCTCCTGGCGTACGACCTGACGCTGTGCGTGTTCGTAGCCTTCGGCGAAGGCGTCGATGGCCTGCTCCGCGGTGGCGAGCAGGTGGTCCGGATCGCCGCTCGTGGGACGGTGGATCCGGGTGGCGTTGAGGTGTTCGCGGATGAGGACGCGCCACGCGTATCCGGCGTTGGCAGCCTGCGCGCCGAGCGCCCGGCGTGACGTCAGCTCCTCGCGGGTCAGACGGCGGCCGGTGGCGGCCGCCCCGGTGAGGATGTCGGCGTAGCCGTGGAGGAGTTGCTCGGGAATCTCCTGGGTGGTCATCTGCTCTCCCTCGTCGGGTCGATGGCCTACGGCCCGGCGCGGGTCGCCGACAGTGCGGCGGCTCACCGGCAGGAGGCGGACACGGCAGCGCGACACGGGCGCGCGACACTCATACCGTCGGGCGTGTGGGATGACAACAACTGGGCGCGGGACGTACGGAGTCGAGACTCCGGATGCGTCAGCGGCGCGGGCTGCTCGTCGTGGTGCCGTCGGTATCGGGCACGCTGTCGCGGGCGGAGTTGTCGACGCGTACGACCCTGGCGGCGCGCACCTCGGCGCGGTCACGCAAAGCGCCGGTCACGGGGGGCCGGGCGGCGCGCTTACTGCGACCCATCTCCTGCCCTCACCCCATCCGACCGTCGGCGATCACCGTCGCACGCTTGAATATTGAGCAACCGCACGCTCAACAGAGCACCTTGGCTCACTTCGTTAGTTTACCGTACGACAAAGGCCCTAAAAGACCCTTCGCACGCCACAAGCGGTGAAACCGGTAACGCGGGGGAGCCATGTGCCTCAGCCATCAGCACGTCGTCCAGGGTCGCAGCTTCTCGGGGTTCCGTACCGCCCAGCAGCGCTTGATCCTCTCGCCTGCGATCTCGAAGGCGATCACCGACGTGGTGACGCCGTCGTGCTGGACCACCAGGCCGGGCCGGCCGTTCACCGTGCGCTCCAGGATCGTCTGGGCGGGCACCATGCCGGTGACGGCCACCAGGTAGCGCGCGATCTCCTCGCCCCCCGCGATGGGGCGGGGCGCGGCGTTGACCAGGCCCCCGCCGTCGGCGAGCGCCGTGGCGTCGGGGTCGAGGAGGCCGATGAGCGCCTCGATGTCCTTGGCCTCCCACGCGTGCTTGAAGTCCCTGACGATGGCGGCGCGCCGGGCGGCCGGACGCGCGGGAGCGTGCGCGGCACGAATGCGTCGGCGTGCGGATGAGGCCAGCTGACGGCATGCCGCCGGGCTCCGGCCGACGATCTCGGCGACTTCGGCGAAGGAGTAGCGGAAGACGTCGTGCAGGATGAACGCGACGCGCTCGGCCGGGGTCATCGATTCGAGGACGACGAGGAACGCCATGTCGACCGACTCGTCGAGGGTGACCCGGTCGGCCGGGTCGGCGGCCGTGCCGCCCGGCCGCCCGCCGGTCCACTCCGTACGGTCGGGCAGCGGCTCCGGGATCCATTCGCCCACGTAGCTCTCGCGCCGGGCCCGCGCCGAGCGGAGCTGGTCGAGGCAGATGTGACCGGCGACCTTCATCAGCCAGCCTCCTGGGGATGCGATGGACTCCCGCCGCTGCCGGGACATGGCGTACCAGCGCGTGTAGGCCTCTTGTACGACATCCTCGGCATCGGTCAGAGAGCCGAGGAGCCGGTACGCGAGATTGATCAGCTGCCGCCGCTCACCCATGATCGCGCTCAGGCCCGGATCGAGCCCGACGTCTCCGTTCCGGAACTGGGTCCTCATGATGTCGCCGCTCCCCTTGCCGCATCTGCCGTCACCTGTACGACGAGACAGCCCCGCGGAATGTGATGTCGGCGCGTCGCCTCACATTCCGCGGGGCTGCCTCGTCGGTACTGCCGGGACACACACGCTCCCGCGAACAGCGGTTCCGTCCACGGGACCGACCGATCAGACAGGAAACGGAGATCACCATGGACACCCGTCTCGACTTCCTCGGCAATCCGGTCTCGGCCAAGGCCGTCAAGCACATCGTCGCCGCGGGCAAGGCGCTCACGGAATCGACGTTGCCCGCCGCGACTCAGGAACTGGTCGCACTCCGTGCCAGTCAGATCAACGGGTGCGGCTTCTGCATCGACATCCACACCAAGGAGGCCACGCACGCCGGGGAGACCTCGGTACGCCTCCACCTGGTCGCCGCCTGGCGCGAGGCCACAGTCTTCACGGATGCCGAACGGGCCGCCCTCGACCTTGCGGAGGAGGGCACCCGCATCGCGGACGCCGCCGGTGGCGTCAGCGACGAGGTGTGGGCGAACGCCGCCAAGCACTACGACGAGGACCAGCTCGCCGCCCTGGTGTCGGTCATCGCCGTCATCAACGCCTTCAACCGCCTGAATGTCCTCACTCAGCGGCCCGCGGGCGACTATCGGGCCGGGCAGTTCTGATGACCGGTGGGACCTGAAGCGGCGTCAGCTCCGCAGGGCCGGGATGACCGTGGTGCCGTACCCGTCGATGACGTCCTCGCGGGCGTCATGCATCGCGTACAGCGCGAACTGATCCACTCCCAGCCGCTTCAACTCCCCCATTTTCGCGATGTGTTGCTCGGCGGTGCCGATCACGCAGAAGCGGTCCACGATGTCGTCGGGGACGAAGGCCGTGTCGGGGTTGTCGGCGCGGCCGTGGTGGGAGTAGTCGTAGCCCTCGCGGGCGTTGATGTCCCGCCGAACCAGCGGGCATCAGCAACACAGCGGTGAACAGAGCGGCCCAGGACGCCCGCTCGGTTCCAAGAACAGGCGTCCCGCCACCAGGCACGATGTCGGCGAGACCGTGAAACGGGCCGACACCTTCAAAGAGCACGTCCGATTGAAGGGCCAAGTACCAAGCTAAGAGGGCCCGCTGCGGTACGAGACGGTATTGAATGCCTGAGGTTGTCCGTACGTGGCTGAAGGGCCCGTCGGCTCCGACGGGCCCTTCAGCCGTTGCGGTCAGGCGTCCGCGAGGGCCGGCCAGCGGATCTGGGTGGCGCATACGGAGACCAGGAGCGCCGAGGCCGCGACGGCCGCCATGCCCCACACCAGACTGCTACCGCTTGCTATGAAGCCGATCAGGGCCGGACCTGCCAGCAGGCCCGTCGTCCCCATGGCAGCGACCAGGGCCAGTGACTGCGGGCCTTGCCGTGCGGCGGCGACATAGACACACGGCGTCACGGCCGCGATGCCAAGGCCTACGCAGGCGAACCCGATCAGCGCCGTGACCACGCCGCCCGCAAGCAGCGCCAGGGCCAGTCCCGCACCGGCCAGCGCGCTGCCGAGACGGACGATGCGGGCGTCGCCCCAGCGGGTGCGCCAGCCGTCGGCGAAGAGGCGCGCGAGCACCATCATCACCGAGGTGACGGCGATGCCCAACGGCGCTATCTCCGCCGCCGCGTCGACGACATCTTCCATGTAGAGCGCCGACCAGTCGTTCATGGCACCTTCGGTCACGGTGCCGAACACCATGGCGCCGCCCATCCACAGCGTCATTCGAGACGGCATGCCCGACTTGGGGCGCTGTTTGTCCTCGGGCTCGGGGTCCTGAGTCAGGAGTCCGTTCCTGGCCAGTGCGACCAGGAGCAGCAGGAGGACGGCGGCCACACCGAAATGCGCTGCCAGGGACGGGGTGAACAGATTCACGCCGGAGGCGAGCAGCGCGGCACCCAGTGACCCAGCGCTGAACGTTGCGTGCAGCCGGGACATGGCCGTTCGCCCGTACTTGACCTCAAGCGCGGCTCCTTGCGCGTTCATGGAGACGTTCAGGCATCCGACGGCGACACCGTCGAGGCAGATAACCGCCAGGGCGACCGGGTAGTTCGGCGCCGCGGCCAGCGCTAGCAGCAGCAGGCCCAGACAGAGCGCGGACAGAAAGGTGAGTCGGCGGGAGCCCAGCCGCTTCATCAATATCCCTACGAGCGGGAACGAGGCCGCCGCGCCCGCACCACAGGCCATAAGGAGCAGGCCCAGTTGCGCTTCGCTCAGGTCGAGGTCCGCCTTGAGCGCTGGGAGCCGCGATGCCCAGGTGGCGTACTGGAATCCGAGGAAGCAGAACAGCGCCGAAATCGCCAACTGCGCACGGAGAAATTCATCGCGGATGCGAAACATGTTCATCAGCCTCCTTTGTCATGTAGACCGCGTCGGGGCCGTAACTCTGTGGGAGGGCGACGTCGTGGCGGCGCTGGAATCCATTTGCCGACCAGAAGGCGTCGGCACCTCCTAGCGCGACCAGGGAGATGTGCTCGTACCCTTTCGACCTTGCCGTGTCCATAAGGCGGTTCAGTAGCTGCCCCGACCAGCCCTTGCCGCGAAAGCTTTCAGCGACGACGAAATCGTGCAGATGCAGATTGCGCGAGCGGTAGACGGTCACCTCCCCCCGGGCCAGGTCCGGGTACTGGAACATCGGGTAGGGCAAGGCCAGGCAGTAGCCCACGATCTGCTGCTCCGAGTCCAGTACGAAGCTGGTGTCCGGCGACGCATTCCCTCTGGACTCCAGTGCTTCCCGCTCCTCCGAAAGATCACTGTCGATATAGGTTTCGGCTTCCAGCGCCACGATGCCGTCCCAGTCATCTTCGGCTATTTTCCGTATATGCATGTGCTGGCCCATCTACTGGATACATGCATACGGAAGCGGACTGAACCCGTTGAATCCTTGGGTCATATAGCTGGTGGCGTAGGCGCCGCTGGAGAAGATCCAGACCGGATCTCCCGACGCGGCCGCTCCCGGCACCCGAACGGGAAGGCCTTCATGCGCATAGGCGTCATCGCTGTCACAGGTGGGGCCTGCGACGATGGCCGGAACGTATTCCACGTCAGTTTCCGTATCGGCATGAGAGGGAAACTCAAGCCGGTACTGCAACTCATCCATTTCATAGAGGCCGTTGAACTTCCCGCAGCTCAGATACAGCCAGTGCTGACGTTCGCCGTCTCGTTGCTGTCTCGAGGTCAGACGGGACACATGGGCCCTGATGGCACCGTGGTCGGCGACCAGATGGCGCCCAGGCTCCATGATGAAGTCCAGGACGGATTCCGAGACTTGCCTGAGGCGCTCCATGCCCTCACGGATCACGGCGAACATCTTGTCCACCGGAGGATCAAGACGCCTTCCCAGCTTGTCGGAGTACCCGAGGGCCGGCAGTCCGCCACCGAGATCGACATGGTCCAGGAAGATCCCCCGCCGGTTCAGGGCCGTGAGCACGTCGGCGAGAGACTCGAAGGCGTCGTGCCAGGCGTCGGAGGTCATCTGCTGTGAGCCGACATGGACGGAGAGCCCAGCCGGTGTCAGGCCCGCCGCCCACGCCGCTTCGAGGACGCGTACGGCGTCGGCGGCCGAGCAGCCGAATTTGTGGCTGAGGCCCCAGAGCGCCCCGCCGCCGTCGGTGGCGAGCCGGCAGAAAACCCGGGCTCCGGGGGCATGGGCCGCGATCGCCGCCACGTCCTCCAGGCTGTCGGTCGCGAAGTCCCGTACCCCGAGACGATAGGCTTCGGCGATATTCCGGTCGGACTTGATGGTGTTGCCGTAATGAATCCGGTCAATGGGTACGCCGGTCGCGATTGCCTGCGCGATTTCGTTGGGACTCGCCGCGTCGAAGCCCGCACCCAAGTCCGCCAGACAGGTCAACACCTCGTCGACGGGGCAGGCCTTCATGGCGAATCGGACATCTATCGAAGGCAAATCCCGCAACAAAGTCGCGTACTGCTCTCGTATTCCTGCGAGATCGAAGATGATCTGGTCATGGGTGGCTGCGGCCAAGGCGGAACGCATATGTGTATTCACGCCCGGCTCGCCCGCGTCAGCGCTCCCCACGCCTCGATCAGCAACGCGAAGTCCCCGATGTCCTCGCGCGCTTCGTCGAGCAGTCGCTCACCGCGGGCCGCCAGCAGGTCAGCGAACTCGGCATATCTGCCACCCAGCTTTCGGTAGGAGCGGTCCAGGGCGGCCAGCCGGCGTACATTCTCCGACCGGTCGAGCCGGGTGCTCTCCCTGGCGACTTCGGCGATGGCCGAGGGGCGTACCTGATGCTGCTCGTCGAGGATTAACTCGCCGGTCATCGCCATCCGGTCGTAGACGTGATGGAAGTAGAGCATCGACAGGAAGAACTTCGTCAGCCGCAGCTGGTAGTCCATGAACCCGGAGTCGGTTCGCCGCTCGGCGGTGTAGAAGTTCACGATGTTGCGGTTGTGCAGGACGCCGGGCAGTGCGGTGTCGTACACCAGATGCATGAGGAAGTAGTCGCTGCCGATGGTGTTGGTCGCGGGCGGCAGCGGGACGCGGTCGTACAGCTCGTGCCGGAAGCTGATGTTGCACATGTCGACGCGCATGGGGTCGACGGTCGTCAGGGTCGAGTGGTCCTCGGTGAACAGGTCGGTTCCCGCTCCCCTGAAGGACTTGTCGACCAGCTGCCACTTCTGCTCGTCCGGCCATTGTTCGGGGGCCCACAGGCTCACCACGTCGTAGTAGATCCCGGGGTCGAGCTCCTTGACCTCACCGATGTCCACGGAGAGTTCACCCACGAAGGAGCTGCCCACGAGAACCACCGGCTTGTGCGCGTGCGCCGGGTCGAGGGCGGTCTCGGACACGCCGTCCGCCGCGTCGGCCGCGCGCTTTCCAAGCGACATCAGCTCGTGGTGGATGGGGAAGACGGGCTGCCCGTCCAGGACCTGGTAGCGGCTGTCGGAGTCCCGGCGGTGCACCGACTCGCAGTCGAGCGTGTTGGCGATCAGGAAGGCGCGATTGGTACAGGCGCCGTAGGAGACGTCGGCCGGGAGCATCAGATCGAGGATCAGGTCCGGTTTGGTGACGTCGGCGCGGTGGATCACCTCCTGCAGCAGGTCCCGCTGCCGCGCTTCGTCGAGGTGGTGCACGATCACGTTCGGGGCCCGGTGCGTCTGTGCCTCGCCGATGGCCTTGGCGTGGCCGGCGAATTCGGGCTCGTCGGAGGAGTCCAGGATCAGCAGGTGCACTTCGACGTCGAAGTGCTGTGCCGCGTAGTCCGCTTCCTCGGATATCGCCGATATCGTGGCGGCGCACTCCCGGTTCGTGGGCAGGGTCAGACAGATTTTGCGCATGTCAGCTCTCCGGCCGTCCCCTTGGGTGCCTGCTCGGATTCCTGTCCGCTCCAGGATTCGAGCCCGAGCAGCTTTGCGCCGAGGCCGTTGAGCGTGGCCCTGCCGTAGCGCAGCGACTCGTGCTTCGTCGCGTCGCCGATCAGCGTCTTGTTCCAGTTCGGCGTGGAGAGATGGCGCCAGGAGTCGATCCGGGACCGCCGCATCTCCTCATGTGACTCAAGGGCGGGCATCATCGAGAGGTACTGCACCGAACGCACCCCGCTCTGCGAGGTGTTGGGCGCCACTCCGTGGGCGAGGAGACCGTTCCAGATCAGCAGGTCGCCGGCCTTGAGCTCCGGGCGGATCACCGGGAACTCTGTCCTATCGGTCTCGGGCCTGATCGGATCGCGGTCCGCCGGCTGCCCGGCCTTCCACTGGTCGAAGCGGCGGAACAGCTCGGGCGAGCACTGGAAACCGCCGTACTCCGGCTGGGTGTCATTGAGCGCGATGATCCCTTGGACCCGCTGCGGCGGCACACTCAGGGTGCTGTCGACATCCCAGTGCAGCTCGATGTCGAAGCCCTTGTCCGTCGGCGCTATCAGCGCGCGGTCGCGGTCCTTGATGTTGGGCGGGTTGAGATTGAGCCGGTCCAGGGTCACCCACAGCTCTTCGCAGTCCCAAACATCAACGAACGCGTCGTAGACCCGCTGCGACTGGCGGCTGTCCCAGATGAGCTGGTGCTGGTATGCCTCTACGAATCCGTAGACGTGCAGATCCCTCTCCAGGTCCGACTGGAACTCCCGTTCCCCGTACCAGCTCTCCGGGCGTTCCGGGTCGAGCCCCTGGAAGTCCCAGGTGAATTCCAGCAGCTGACGGGCCGCGGATGCAGGTATCGCTTCCTTGACCACGGTATATCCGTACGTTTGCCAGCAGGCGAAGTCCTCTTCGGACAGTACCCGCAGGGGTTGTGACTTACGGAGATCTCGCAGCGGTGTCTGCGCCAGATACGACTCACCGTCTGCGCTGAAATAGGGGATTTCCGAAGGGGCTCGATGCAGATATCCATCGGGCGTGGGCATGTAGTGCTCCAAACCTCGCATGTGCTGCTGTGCTGTTGTGCTGTTGTGCTGTTGCTGCCAGGAGAGGCAGTCCAGGACGGTCCTGCCATCCGGTCAACGGACGCCGACGAGCACCTCTGCGGCGGCGGTGCCGGACACCCGGGTCGCGCCGTGCGTGGCCAGGTGTACGGCTCCGGGGCGCTTGTCGGTGGGGACGCCCATCTCGACGACCACGGCATCCGGGCGGCGGCGGACCAGGCTGGCCAGGGCCTGCGCCATCCAGCCGTAGCGGGCTACGTCACGGACGACGACGACCAGCGCACGACCGGTGGCTGGTCCGATCGCGACCCGGTCCAGAAGGTCATCTCCGACGGAGAGTTCGGACTCGCCGATACGCACGGACGTGGTGCCGGGACGCAGCGAGCGCAGCGGGTCGGCCACGCCCCACGGGGTGCCGCCGTCGATGGCAAGGTTCATCAGCGGGGTCAGTTCCACGACGTGGGCGTCGCCCACGAGCGGGAACTCGGCGCCGGTGTCCGGCTTGCGGTGTACGTGGACCGCGCGCCGGGCCGCCACCAGACCGATGTCGGAGTGTTTGTCATCGCGGGTCGCAGCGCGGGAGAGGCCCGCGGACCAGCTGGCGAACTCCCGTACCCGAGCGGCGGCCTCGCTGAGGCGTGCCTCGGGCAGGGTGCCGTCGAGGACGCCATGCACCAGCGCGTCGGCCAGCTCCGCGGTGGTGGACTCCTTGGCGCTCTCGCCGCCGACGCATACCGCGTCGACACCGCCAGCCACCGCCTTGACGGTCGCGCCGCCGATGCCGTAGCGGTCGGAGACTGCGCCCATCTCGATGCCGTCCGTCACCACCAGGCCGTCGAAGCCGAGTTCGCCGCGGAGCAGGCCCTCGATGATCCGGTGGCTGAGGGTGGCGGGCAGCTCGGCGTCGTAGGCCGGAATGAGCATATGGGCGGTCATGACCGTGCGCGCTCCCGCCTCCATCGCTGCGATGAACGGCGGCAGTGCGGTCCGGGCGATCGAGAGGGCGTCGGCAGACACCTGCGGCAGGCCGTGATGGGAGTCGACGTTGGTGTCGCCGTGGCCGGGGAAATGCTTGGCACAGGCGGCGACGCCGGCGGACTGCAGACCGCGAACCCAGGCGGCGGTGTGGCGGGAGACGACATCGGTACGGGCGCCGAAGGAGCGGACGCCGATGACCGGGTTCATCGGGTTGGAGTTCACGTCGGCGCTGGGCGCGTAGTTCAGTGATACGCCGACATCGCGCAGCGCGCGGCCGATGTCACGGGCAACCTGCTCGGTAAGGTCCACGTCGTCGATCGCGCCCAGGGCCAGGTTTCCGGGGCGGGAGGCTCCGGTGCGCGCTTCGAGCCGGGTGACGTCGCCTGCTTCCTCGTCGATGGCGATGATGAGGTCGGGATTCTCGGCACGCAGCGACGCGGTGAGCGCGGCGACCTGCTCCGGGCTGACGATGTTGCGGCCGAACAGGACGACCGAGGCAAGACCCTCGGCGATTCTGCGGCGTACCCAGTCCGGAGCGGTGGTGCCCTCGAACCCTGGCTGGAGCACGGAGTTGGCGAGCCAGGTGAGCTCCTGGCGGCTGTTGTCTGCCATGGATTCCTCCGATGTGTACGGGGTGCAGGCGCCGATGGATCGGAAGATCGCTGGGCCAGTGGTGCGCGTGGTGCAGGTCATGCGGGGCATGCAGTTGGTTCAGACCAATCGGATATTGGCCTATACCAATCCTCGATGTCAAGGGGGGAAATAGGGCCTGGAATCGACCGAAAGCGACCTACTGGTAAGCGAGTTGGCGAGAGTTGGCAAAGTCCTGGCCTTGTTTGACGTGACGGTCGGCCGGTGTAAATCTCCTGGTGATCCATTGGCCAGGGGGCTCCATGACCGGCACGACCGCGCCGCCGGGGCTGCTCTCCTGTCGCTACCGGGCCTGCACGCTCGCGGTGAGCGGCTTCCTCACCACCGGCATCATCGGCACCGTGCTGGCGGGCGGCTGGGCCAGCAGGTGCGGACCCACGCCCGCCCTGTTCGCGGGGCGCCTCGCCACCGACGCCCCGGTACCGGTGCCGCGCCCCCTAGAGGTGCTGGTGCGGGTGCGGGCCTGCACCGTGTGCAACTGCGGCGACCTCACGTATGACCACTACTACGGGCTGCGCGAGCACTGCGCCCAGGGCTGCTACGGCCACGCCGCTGACCACCGGCTACGCCGAATTCGCGCTGGCGCGTGAGATATCCGTGGGCGCGCTGCCGGATTCGGTGCCCTTCGAGCAGGGCGCGATCCTGCAACTGCTTCCGCTGACACCTCGACGGCTGGGGCCCTGAGCGCTCGACCCCTTCTCAGTGCCGACAGCACCCACCCCGTACGACGGCCCGCCGCGCGCTGCGAGGGCGTGCAGGGGCAGACTGTCCTGTGTGGTCATTGTGCTGATCTCCTTCGAGGCATCGACACTTCGAAGATCAGCCGGTGACCGTTCATCTCTGAGGGCACCCTCCTGATGCCGGAGCGAACCCCCGGATCAGGTCAAACCCATACACCATCCCCATGGACGCAACCGCCGACAGGGCCGTTCACCCCGCCCAGGCCGCAGGGGCACGACCACCCGAAACGCGTTCTGGCTCTGACCACGGCATACACCCTGGTCAGAGCCACAAAGACAGACGAGTCAGGCTGTACGCCGGGTTCAGTCGCGGAGAGCAGGGATGACGGTGGTGCCGTATCCGTCGATGACCTGTTCGCGGGCGTCATGCATGGCGTAGACGGCGAATTGGTCGACGCCGAGGGCCTTCAACTGCCGGAGTTTGGCGATGTGTTGTTCGGCGGTTCCGATGAGGCAGAAGCGGTCGACGATGTCGTCGGGGACGAAGGCGGTGTCGGGGTTGTCGGAGCGGCCGTGGTGGGAGTAGTCGTAGCCTTGGCGGGCCTTGATGTACTCGGTCAGTGCCTCGGGGACGAGGTCGGAGTGTTCGCCGTACTTGGCCACGAGGTCGGCGACGTGGTTGCCGACCATGCCGCCGAACCAGCGGCACTGCTCGCGGGCGTGGGCGAGTGCGGCGGGTGAGTCGCCCTCGGTCAGATACGCCGGGGCGGCGACGCAGATCTTCACCGCCGCCGGGTCGCGGCCCGCCGCAGCGGCCGCATCCCGTACCGCCTTGACCATCCACTCGGTCAGATACGGGTCGGCGAGCTGGAGGATGAACCCGTCGGCCTCCTCCCCCGTCATCTTCAAGGCCTTCGGCCCGTACGCCGCCATCCAGACCGGAAGTTGGGCATCAGGCTTGATCCAGGGGAACTTGACCACCGTGCCGCCGCCGAGGTCCGCCTCCTGACCCGAGGCCAGCGCCCGGATCACCTTCATCGCCTCGCTGATCCGGGCGAGGGTGTTCGGGGCCCGCCCCGCCACCCGCATCGCACTGTCCCCTCGGCCGATGCCGCACACCGTCCGGTTGCCGTACATGTCATTCAGCGTCGCGAAGGTCGAAGCGGTCACCTCCCACGTCCGCGTCCCCGGGTTCGTCACCATCGGGCCCACGATCAGCTTCTGCGTGTTGGCCAGGATCTGGGAGTAGATGACGAAGGGCTCCTGCCACAACACCGCCGAATCGAAGGTCCAGCCGTAGCCGAAGCCGTTGCGCTCCGCCCGCTTCATCAGGCTGATCACCTGCGCGGCCGGCGGATCGGTCTGCAGGACGAGTCCGAAGTCCATGGTGCGTCGCCTCCCCTAGCCGAGGTACTGAGTGGTGCCGCGCGGGACATAGGCGCCGTGCCCGGCCCGGCCGGTGAACTTCCGCCCGTCGATGACCACTTCGCCCCGCGACAGGACCGTCTCCACCTGGCCGGTGACGTGCTTTCCCTCGTACGCGGAGTAGTCCACGTTCATGTGGTGGGTGTCCGCCGACATGATCTGCTCGGCGGCCGGGTCGTAGATGACGACGTCGGCGTCCGCACCCGGCGCGATCGTGCCCTTCTTGCCGTACAGGCCGAACATCCGGGCCGGGCTGGCACAGGCGATCTCGATCCAGCGGCGGCGGCTGATGTGCCCGTCGATCACGGCCTGGTGGAGAAGGTCCATGCGGTTCTCGACACCCGGCAGGCCGTTCGGGATCTTGGAGAAGTCCCCGCGACCCAACTCCTTCTGCCCCACGAAACAGAACGGGCAGTGGTCGGTCGACACGACCTGGAGGTCGTTCGTGCGAAGGCCCCGCCACAGCGCGGCCTGGTGCTCGCGTGGCCGAAGCGGCGTCGAGCAGACGTACTTGGAACCCTCGAAATCGGGCTCCGCGAGGTTGTCCGTGGACAGGAACAGATACTGCGGACACGTCTCCCCGAACACCGGAAGACCCTCGTCGCGGGCCCTGGCAAGCTCGGCCACGGCCTCCTGCGCCGACACATGCACCACGTAGACGGGCGCACCGGCCACCTGGGCGAGCTTGATCACCCGGTGGGTGGCCTCCGCCTCCAGGAGGGCCTTGCGCACCTCTCCGTGGTAGCGCGGATCCGTCTCGCCCCGGGCGAGGGCCTGCTCCACCAGTACATCGATGGCGAGCCCGTTCTCCGCGTGCGTCATGATCAGCCCGCCGTTGACGGCGGCCTTCTGCATCGCCCGCAGGATCTGGCCGTCGTCACTGAAGAACACACCCGGATACGCGGTGAAGAGCTTGAACGAGCTGACCCCCTCCTCGATGAGGAGGTCCATCTCCTTCAGGGACTTCTCGTTGACGTCCGAGAGGATCATGTGGAAGCCGTAGTCGATCGCGCACTTGCCGTCCGCCTTGGCGTACCAGGCGTCGAGGCCCGCGCGCAGCGCCTGCCCCTTGGTCTGCACCGCGAAGTCCACGATGGTGGTGGTGCCGCCCCAGGCCGCGGCCCGGGTGCCCGTCTCGAAGTCGTCGGAGGAGAACGTGCCGCCGAACGGGAAGTCCATGTGCGTGTGCGCGTCGACTCCCCCCGGAATCACATACTTGTGGGAGGCGTCGATGACGCGGTCCGCTGTCCATGCCTCGGCGGCGCCCGATCCGTGCGCGGCGAGCGCGGCGATCCGGCCGTCCTCGATCAGCACATCGGCATGGGTCTCTTCGGCGGCGGTGATGACGAGTCCGCCACGGATCAGGGTGCGGGTACTCATGATGGGGCGCTCCCTTTCATGCTCGTACGTATCTGCACGTTCAAGCTCGTACGTTCCTGTCGGCAGACACGCGAACTAGACGCTCCGCAGGGCCTGTTCGAGGATGCCTGCCCCTTCTTCCGCCTCCGCGACGGTCAGCGAGAGGGGCGGGGCGATGCGCAGGACGCTGGTGTCGTGGCCGCCTCCCTTGCCGATCAGGAGCCCGCCCTCGCGGGCCGCTTCGAGCACGGCGGCGGCCGCCCGCGGATTGGCGTCGCCCGTCTCGGGGTCGATCAGCTCGACACCGATCATCAGGCCCCTGCCGCGCACTTCGCGTACGACGGGCAGCTGGGCGCAGATGGCGCGCACCCGCTCGATGAGCAGACCGCCGACGCGCCGCGCGTTGCCCTGGAGGTCGTGTTCCAGGAGATACGTGAGGTTGGCGAGGCCTGCCGCCATCGTGACCGGTGAGCCGCCGAAGGTCGAGATGGAGTTGGAGTCGAGGGAGTTCATGACGTCGGCGCTCGCGACGACGCCGCCGATGGACATGCCGTTGCCGATGCCCTTGGCGAAGGTGAGGATGTCCGGCGGTCCTTCGGCGGCGTGCGCCTGCCAGCCCCAGAAGTGGTCGCCCGTACGCCCCCAGCCGGTCTGCACCTCGTCCGAGATCCACAGGACGCCGTGCTCCCGCAGGACCTCACGGAAGGCGGCGTACAGACCGTCCGGAGGCGAGGTGAAGCCGCCGACGCCCTGAACGGGCTCGGCGATCAGCGCCGCCGCTCCCCCGCGCGCCTGCCCGAGCATGTCCTTCAGGTCGGCGACACAGGCCTCGATGAACTCGGCGTCGCTCAGGGCCGCGTACGGCCCTCGGCTGCGCACACCTCCGTGCACGTACAGCGTCTGGAGCGGCGAGAGGCTGGTCGGCGACCAGGCGTTGTTGCCGGTGATGCCGACGGCCGTGAAGGAGCGGCCGTGGTAGCTGTTGCGCATCGCCAGGATCTGGTTGGAGCGGCGGTGCGCGGTGGCCAGGAGCAGGGCCGTGTCGTTGGCCTCGGTCCCCGACGTGGTGAAGAAGACGCGGGCGTCCGGGATGCCGGAGAGGCCCGCGACGCGCTCGGCGAGGTCGATCATCGGCCGGTTGAGGTAGAGCGTGGACGAGTGGATGATCCGCCCGGCCTGCTCACTGACCGCCTTGGTGACCTCGGGCAGCGCGTGGGCGGTCATGGTGGTGAGGATGCCGCCGAAGAAGTCGAGGTACTGCTTGCCGTCCGCGTCCCAGACGTGGCGGCCCTCGCCGTGGGTGATCTCCAGCGGGTCGGCGTAGTAGAGCGCGAGCCAATCGGGCAGGACGGCCCGGTGGCGGGTGTGGAGGTCATTCACGGCTGTACCAGCCCTTCGTACGCGTCGGGGCGGCGGTCCCGGTAGAACGCCCACTGCTGGCGTACTTCCTCGACCAGGCCCAGGTCCAGGTCCCTGACGACGAGTTCCTCGGTCTTGTCGCTCGCCGTCTCGCCGACGAACTGTCCGCGCGGGTCGACGAAGTACGACGTTCCGTAGAAGTCGTTGTCGCCGTACTCCTCGACGCCCACGCGGTTGATCGCGGCGATGAAGTATTCATTGGCGACGGCCGCCGCGGGCTGTTCGAGCTGCCAGAGGTGGGCGGAGAGGCCGCGGGATGTCGCCGAGGGGTTGTAGACGATCTGGGCGCCGTTCAGGCCCAGCTGGCGCCAGCCCTCGGGGAAGTGACGGTCGTAGCAGATGTAGACGCCGACCTTGCCCACCGCCGTGTCGAAGACGGGCCAGCCCGCGTTGCCCGGCTTGAAGTAGTACTTCTCCCAGAAGCCCTTGACCTGCGGGATGTGGTGCTTGCGGTACTTCCCGAGATACGAGCCGTCGGAGTCGATCACCGCTGCGGTGTTGAAGTAGAACCCGGACTGCTCGACCTCGAAGACCGGAACGACGATGACCATGCCCGTCTCGCGTGCGAGTTCCTGCATCCGCGTGACCGTGGGCCCTTCCGGCACGGATTCGGCCCACCGGTAGTGCTCGGCCTCCTGCACCTGGCAGAAGTAGGGGGCGTTGAACACTTCCTGAAAACCGATGATCTTCGCACCCTGGCGGGCCGCCTCGCGGGCGTGCTCCTCGTGCTTGGCAATCATGGATTCGGTGTCGCCTGTCCAGGTTGCCTGGACCAGTGCGGCGCGTACGACGTTGGCCATGAGCTGCTCCTTCGACGGGACGTCAGAGAGCTTCTACGCCCGTAGACTTGATGCGTAGAGCAGAAAACGTAAGCCTCGTCGCCGGGCGGGGCAAGACCATCGCCGTTAACCGGCGCAGTCGATCATGTTTCGCACCCGAGCGGACGAGAACCGGGCAAGAACGCACAAACGAAGCGGGCGTGTCAGGCCCGTCAGGCACTGAATCCGGCGACGCGCAGCGCGTGCACGAGATCCCAGTGGCGCTCGTCCGACACCCCCTGGGCGGCCTGGAGGAGCAGCGGGATGAGGCGGTACGGATCGGTGTGCGCGCAGGTGGCCACGTCCTCGGGGGTACGGACGCGGAGATAGGCGTCGAGCAGGGCGCGGGCCTCGCGCTCGCGGCCCTCGTCCATCAGCGCGAGCACCGCCTCCGCGATCTCCGGGGCGGGCCGTGCGACCCCCTGCCGCAGCAGCTTGCGGCAGTCGTCGGCGCGGCCTGCCATGGCGAGAGCGTCGGCCAGCGAGACGAGCGGTTCGGGCGGCAGCGACGCGGCCTCCCAGAGCAGCGTCGACCAGTCGACCCCCAGCCCCGCGCGATGCAGCTCACCGGCGAGCGCGGGAAGGCGGGACGCGGGCCAGCCCGCCGCCTCGACGAGTACGCCGTGCGCCTCGCCGCTGCGGCCCTCGGCACGGAGCCGCACCAGGGCGGCGACGGTCTCTGCGGTGGCCTGCTCGGCCTCGCGGTCCGCTGCGACGAGGTCATGCCCCACGGCTTCATCGGTGCCGCCCTGCCCGTCGGGGGCGTGCGCGAACCGGGCGCCGCGCGGCCTGTTCTCGGCAGGCGGCAGCGTGGCCGTATCCGGCACGGCGAGCGAACCGGCTTCGGCGGCTTGCGCGTCCGTGTCCGCCCCGGAGAACCCCGCGAAACGGGCGCCTCGGGGGCGGCGCGGGCGGCGGAACGTGTCGCGTGGCTTGCGGCCCAGTTTCGGGACGCGGGGGGCGTCGCGGGGCGGCGGCGGGGTGTCGGGGTCCGAGGCGGATTCGGAGCCGGAGCCGGATTCGGTCGAAGTGGGGCCGGAGTCGGCCGAGCTGGAGTTCGAGCCGGAATCGGAGTCGACGGAGAGCGTGCGGGAGTCGGGAATCGGGGCGCTCCCGTCGGCCGGGGATGTCCCGAACTCTCGCGTCCGGGGCTCAAGTCCCGGCACAGGGGCGTCGAGTTCGCCCCCCGCGTTCTCCGGGGCCCCCGCGGCTGCGACTCCGAGGCCGTCCGTGCCCCGCGGCCTGAAGGAGGTCGACACCCCGAAAGGGGTCGACTCGTGCTCGTCGGAGTCGTCGAACTCCTCGGCTCCGAAGTCCCCCATCGACCAGCTCCTGAAGCCGCCCGGCGCAGGAGCGGCGGAGGCACCGGCCGCCCGGGCGTCGAAGTCATCCACCTCCTCCCCCGCGAAGTCGTCCGACAGCGGCGTCCCGAAGTCGACCCACTGCGGGCGATCCGCCCGGTCCAGCCGCTCGATGCGCTCCCGGATCTCCGCGCATCGCGCGGTCGCCCGCTCGTGGTCGTCGCGGGACCAGGCCAGATCGCGGCTGAGCCGCTCCACCTCGTCCGGCGTGACCGCGGCCGCGAGCGAGCGGCCCAGTTCCGCCTGGCGCTCCACGGCGAACCGCTGCTCGGTGAGCATCATGTCGAGGCGCTCGCCGAGCAGCCCGCGGCCACCGGGCCGCGCGTCGTGCGCGGCCAGCGACGCACCGTGCAGCTCCCGCGCGAGGCCCGTCTCGCGTTCGGCGGCCTGCGCCCCGCAGCCCGCGGCCAGATCGCGCAGCAGCGCCTCCATCACATCCCAGGGAGGCACTTCCACTCCGTCCAGGCAGGCCTGCATCCCGTCCGGGTCGCGGGACCAGAACACGCCGCACCACCCGGCGCCCCGATCCAGCTGCGCCAGGAGGTTCCTCAAGTAACTCGCGAACTCCCGAACATGGTCAGGGAGTTGTCCTACTGCCATCCGAGCCAGCACCGCCCATGGGAGACAGGGAGACTTCCGGTCCGGAACATAACACCAGTCGTGTTACGGGACGACTACACGGAGTTTTCCCGGCCACTCAGCGGCGCCTCACAAGTCGCCTTCCGCACCATCCGCACCGCGGGCGAGAACCGTGGCGCACAGCCGCCGCAGCCCCGCGTGCAGCTGCCCCGGACTCGCGCCCTGACCGGCCAGATGCTCGACCAAGTCGCTGCGGACGGCGGCGAGCAGCACGTGCGCGAGATAGTCGGCGCCCTCACGTCCGTGTACGCCGACCAGCATCCCGGCCACTTCCGAGTGCCACAGGTCGTAGGCCGGATTGAGGTAAGGACTGCCGGTCCCCGCCCGATCGAGGGCGAGCATCAGCGCGCGCTGGCTCAACTTGAGGTCGAGAAGTGCGGACATGAGCGCGGGCAGCCGCTCGGCCACCGGCGTGCCGGGACCCAGTGGCGGGGGTCCGTCGACGACTTGCTCGCGCAACTCCTGCGTCTCCTCGACGACCAGGGCTCTGACCAGGCCGATGCGGTCGGAGAAGTGCCGGAAGACCGTGCCTTTGCCGGCGCCGGCGGCCTGGGCGATATCGGCCATCTTGACGCTGTCGGGATCGGCGGCGTCCTGGAACAGCCGGGCGGCGGCGGCCAGCAGCGCGGCCCTGTTGCGGACGGAGTCGGCTCTCTCCTTGCGGGCGGTGATGGTTCCTCCTCGGTGGGCGGTACGAGCGGTACGAGCAGACCCCAGCATAAGTCGACCCTGGGTCCGGTACTTGTAACCGGACCCGGGGTCAGGTTAACGTCGTCGGCATGACGACTCACCCCGCAGCACCTCCCACCACCCACCCCTCGGCGACCGACGTGTTCACCCGCTCCCTCGACCTCCTCCTCGCCAAGGACATCGACGGCTGGGTCTCCCTCTGGGCACCGGACGGAGTCTTCGAATTCCCCTTCGCGCTCCCCGGGACCCCGCACCGGCTCGTCGGCCGCGACGCCGTGCGCGACTACATGGCCGACTACCCCGACCACATCGACCTGCGGAGCTTCGAGGACCTGGCCGTCCACCGCACCGACGACCCCGGGACCATCGTCGTCGAGCTGCGCGGCACAGGCCGTGCGGTCGCCACGGGGCGCCCCTTCGACATGCCGTACATCCAGGTCGTCACCGTCCACGACGGGCGGATCACACGCTTTCGCGACTACTGGAACGGCGCCCTTGCCGCAGACGCCTTCGACGGCGAGATCCCCGTCGGCGCCACTCACTCCGGAGAGACCCGATGACCAAGCGCTTCCTCATCACCGGCGGCACCGGCACCACCGGCCGCCGCGTCGCGACCGCGCTGGCCGACCGAGGCACGTCCGTACGCGTCGGAAGCCGCACCCCGGCGCCGGGCACCCGCCAGGTCCCCTTCGACTGGGCCGACCCCACCACCCACGGCCCCGCCCTCACGGGCACGGACGGCGTCTATCTGGTGCCGCCCATCGGGGACGCCGAGCCCGCCCGGCTCATGGTGCCGTTCCTGGAGCGCGCGCTGGACGCGGGCGTGCGCCGCTTCGTGCTGCTGAGTTCCTCCGCCATCGCCGAGGGCGGACCCGGAGCCGGTGAGGTCCACGCCGCACTGCGTCAACTGGCCCCGGAGTGGGCGGTGTTGCGTCCCTCGTGGTTCATGCAGAACTTCGTCACGCTCGGCCACCCGCACATCGAGAACATCCGCGCCGCGGATGAGATCGTGACGGCCACCGGGCAGGGGCGGGTGGCGTTCGTCGACGCGGACGACATCGCCGCCGTCGCCGTACGGGCCCTGACGGACGAGCGGCCGCACAACGCGGCGCACCTGATCACCGGGCCACAGGCGCTCAGCTACGCGGACATCGCGGAATCGGTCTCCAAGGTCTCGGGGCGCGAGATCCGCCATCGCTCCGTCCCCGTGGCGGACTTGCGCGAGCGGCACATCGCCACCGGGATGCCAGAAGCGTTCGCGCGCGTGCTCGCGGCCATGGACGACGGCATCGCGCACGGCTCCGAGGACCGCGTGGACCCCACCGTCGAGCGGATCACCGGCCGTCCGGCCCGCAGCTTCGCGGACTTCGCCGCCGAGCATGCAGCCGAGTGGTCACCGACGCCATGACGCATGGCGTCGGCAGCCCTCACACGGGGGCGAGCGGCGGCGCCAGGACGCACGCCTGAGCCACCTCGTCCAGCGAGAGACCCAGCGTCACCGCCAGCGCCGACACGGTGAAGAACGCGGGCGTCGGGGCCCGCCCCGTCTCGATCTTGCGGAGCGTCTCCGCGGAGAGCCCTGCGCTCCCGGCCACCTCCACCATGCTCCGCTCGCCGCGCGCCGAACGCAGCAGCAGACCGAGCCGCTCGCCGCGTTCGCGCTCTTCCGGGGTCAGGGGGGTGCGCACCATGCGGTCACTCTAGTCCGGCCCCCGCCCGCGTCAGCCGGGCCGCACCACCATCGCCGACCCGCCACCCCGGCGTACCTTCTCCGCCGCGGCGAGCCACTTCCCGCCCGGCAGCCGCTGCACTCCGGTGGCCGCCCCGATCTCGGGGTTCTGCTTGAAGGAGTGCCCGATCGCCTCCAGGTCGGCCCGCACCGGGCTGTCCCACAGGCCGGGCTCCAACTCGGTCTGTGCGGCGTTGCGTTGACTCGCGCGGGGCGCGGCGATCGCGTCGACGAGCGGAAGACCCCGGTCGACGAACCCCGTGAGGGTCTGCAGGACCGTCGTGATGATCGTGGCACCGCCCGGTGAGCCGAGCGCGACCACCGGCTCGCCCTTCTCCAGGACGATCGTCGGCGCGATCGACGACCGGGGCCGCTTCCCCGGGCCCGGCAGGTTCGGGTCGTGCACGGCCGGGTCGGCCGGCGCGAAGGAGAAGTCGGTCAGTTCGTTGTTGAGCAGGAATCCGCGCCCGGGCACGGTGATCGCGCTGCCGCCCGTCGACTCGATGGTCAAGGTGTAGGCGACGACGTTGCCCCACTTGTCGGCGGCCGTGAGGTGCGTCGTGTTCTCCCCCTCATACGTGGTCGGGGCGGCCTTGTCGCCGGACTTGCAGGCCGCCGGATCGCGCGGGTCCCCCGGCGCGAGCAGGCTCTTCAGGACCGCGTCGTCGCGGATCAGGCACTCCCGCGAGTCGGCGAACTTCTGCGAGAGCAGTTCCTTGGTCGGTACGTCCTCGAAGGCGGGGTCCCCCACCCAGCGCCCGCGGTCGGCGAAGGCGACGCGACTCGCCTCGATGTACCGGTGCAGGTACTTCTTCTTCGAGGCCTTCGAAAGGTCGGTCCGCTCAAGGATGTTGAGCGCCTCACCGACACTCGTGCCGCCGGATGACGAGGGAGCCATCGAGTAGACGTCGAGCCCGCGGTACGAGGTCTTCGTCGGCGCCTGCCGCTTCGCCCCGTAGGCCTTCAGGTCCTTCGCCGACAGATCGCCGCGCCGCACCACACGCCCCGACGCCGGGTCGACCGGCGGCTTGTTCACGGTCCGCACGACGTCCTTGCCGATGCCGCCCCGGTACATCGCCCCGACGCCCTTGCTCCCCAACTCCGCGTACGTACGCGCGAGATCGGGGTTCTTGAACGTCGAGCCGACCACGGGCAGCTCGCCGCCGGGCAGGAACAGCTTCGCAGTGTCGGGGAAGTCGGCGAACCGCTTCTGGTTCGACTCGGTCTGCGAGCGGAAGGTCCCGTCCACCGTGAACCCGTCGCGCGCGAGCCGCTCGGCGGGCTTCAGGAGCGTGCCGAGCCGCTTGCTGCCCCATGCGTCGAGCGCGGACCGCCAGGTCGCGGGGGTGCCGGGCGTGCCCACGCCCAGGCCGCTCGTGACGGCGTCCGCGAAGGGGATCGGCTTGCCGTTCTCCAGGAAGAGGCCGGAGTCGGCGGTGCGCGGAGCCGTCTCGCGGCCGTCGATCGTGCTCACCTTGTGGGTCTTCGCGTCGTAGTGGACGAAGTACCCGCCACCCCCGACACCCGAGGAGTAGGGCTCGGTCACGCCGAGGGCCGCCGCGGTGGCGACCGCCGCGTCCACCGCGTTGCCGCCCTTCTTGAGGACCTCGATCCCGGCGGCCGACGCGTCCGCGTCGACGCTGGAGACGGCACCGCCGTAGCCGACGGCCACCGGCGTCTTCTCCGGGGGCGACGAAGCCGGTTCAGCCGAGCGCGGAGACGAAGCGGGCACGGCCGCTCCGACCGACACCAACACCCCTCCGACCGCCAATAGCGTCAGATTCCGTACGACAGCACGACGCATCCGTACCTCCAGTCAACAACCGTCCGCGCAGCGTAACTTCGCGACCCCCGTCACGTCAGGACCACCTCGAACACCGGTCCTAAAGCCCGCTAGCATGCGCCCCCATGACTGAAGACGTGCGCAATATCGTCCTCGGCCTGATCGCGGCCGGCCTCGGGGCCGTGCTGGGCTGGCTCGCCCGTACCTACCTCTGGCGGCGCAAGCTCCGCCGCAAGCAGGCCTTCTTCGGGCTGCCGGACAACTCCGAGTCGCTGCTCGTGGTGAACCGTGAGGCAGCAGGGCCTGAGCTCACCGTCGTACGCCATGACGTGTCCGCGCTCCTGGAACTGGCCGCGCTGATCAAGGACTGCGGGGCACACGCCCAGCTCGTCGCGCACGACGCCGCTCAGCAGAGCTTCGGCGAACGCACCGAGTTCTGCGTCGGCTCTCCGACGGTCAATCGCCGTATGGCCGCGCACATGTCCTCCCTGCTGCCCGGCGTCCGCGTCAACGCCGACCCGGAGCCCGGCCCGGACCGCGGGGCCTTCCAGATCGGCAGCGAGCGGTACCGCATGGAGGGCGGCATCACGGAGTACGTGATCCTCGCGCGGCTCACGGCGGGGCAGGAGCAGGAGGCGAGACCCGTCTTCGTCTTCTGCGGCCAGCGCGCGATCACCAACCAGGCGGCCACCCGCTATCTCGCCCGGCACCACGAGCGCCTCGCCCGCAAGCACGGCGCCAACACCTTCGTGCTGCTCCTGAAGGTCGTCAATTCACAGGCGTACGGTCCCGACGTCGTCGAGCTCGTCGGGGACGTCACCCGCGCCGCACAGGCCCCGGCCCCGGCGATCACGCCGCCCCGCGCGTCCCATCGCGCCAAGTAGCGGGTCGATCACCGACCGCCGACGTCCACGCCGACCCATAACCCGCTTCTGTGACCTAGTCGGGAAATTCGGGGCAAGAGGCAACCCACCGGGACCTTTGGCCCTCTCACCGTGCAGTTCCACATTCGCACGGAGGTACGTTCCCTTGAGGTCCCAGAGCTCGTCGAGTCGCCGCCACTCCATACGCCCCCGCCGCACCGGGGCCGCGACCACGGCCGCGGGCCTCGCGGCGCTCGCCGCCGCCCTGACCGCCTGCTCGGGCGGCGCCTCGGCCGCGTCCGCCTCCGCCGACGTGGCCGCGGACAAGCCCGAGATCTCCGTGAACCCGCACGGCAAGCAGGCCGAGGCGGGCTCTCCGGTCAAGGTGACCCTGGCGGACGGCAAGCTGAAGCAGGTCACGGTCTCCGACTCGAAGGGCACGAAGCTCACCGGGAAGGTGGCCGCGAACGGCACCACCTGGACCTCGGACCGCAAGGCGGCGCCCGGCACCTCGTACAAGGTGAAGGCGACGACGGACGAGGGCGGCAGCGCGCGGACCTCCTTCAGGACGGCCGCCCCTGAGCAGGTGAACAAGCTGTCCCTGACGCCCGGCAAGGACACCACGGTCGGCGTCGCGCAACCCCTGTCGGTCGTCTTCGACCACGCGGTGAAGAACAAGGCCGAGGTCGAGAAGCATCTGAAGGTGAAGACCTCGAACGGCACAGCCGGATCCTGGGGCTGGATCAAGAACTACGACGGCAAGGACCGCGTCGACTGGCGCCCGAAGGACTACTGGAAGTCCGGCACCAAGGTGAAGCTCGACGCCCACCTCAACGGCATCGATTCGGGCACGGACGGCGGCTGGTTCGTCCGCGACTACTCCACCGGCTTCACCGTCGGCAAGAGCCAGAAGGTCAAGGTCGACCTCGACAGCAAGCGGGCGACGCTCGTGCGCGACGGGCAGAGCGTCAAGACGGTGCCGATGTCGGCGGGCACCCCCGGCGGCGACAAGGCGTCCTGGGGCGGCACGTCCGTCCTGATGGCCAAGGAGGGCACGATCAACATGCGCTCCGAGACGGTCGGCCTCGGCGACGCCTACGACAAGATGGTCGACAACTCGATGCGCCTGACCTGGTCGGGCATGTACGCGCACGCGGCCCCCTGGAACGCCTCGTACTTCGGCAACACCAACCACAGCTCGGGCTGCATCGGCATGAGCGACGGCGACGCGTCCTGGCTCTACGGCCAGGTCCAGGTCGGCGATCCCTTCGAGGTCTCCGGCAGCGGCTCGAAGGGCGTGCCCGACCCGGGCAACGGCTACGGCGAGTGGAACATCTCCTGGGCCGACTGGCAGACGAAGAGCGCGCTGAGCTGACCGCCGAGCTGACGGTCAAGCGCTCAACAATCGTTACCGGTGCGTAACTTACCGACGGGTTACCCCCGGTAAGCACCCGAGGTTACCGTCGGGTCACTTTGCTTGCACGAGTAAGGAGTGACCCGTGGGACAACCGCGCAAGGCTCTGCGTACGACCACCGTGGGCGCCGTGTCGGCGACTCTCGTCGCCGGCGCCGCCTTCGGCCTCGCCCCGGCCGCCCAAGCGGCTCCGGCGGCCGCTCCGGTGGCCGCTCCAGCGGCGGCGAGCTCCACCGACGTGCGCTTCGTCGACATCCCCGGCGACGGCGGCACGATCCTCAAGGCCAATGTCTTCACCCCCAAGGGCGCGAAGGCGGGCAGCAAGTTCCCGGCGATCGTGCTGCCCACCAGCTGGGCCATGCCGCAGATCGAGTACGTCGCCCAGGCCCAGAAGCTCGCGAACTCCGGCTATGTCGTGGTCAGTTACAACTCGCGCGGCTTCTGGCAGTCCGGCGGCGAGATCGAGACCGGCGGCCCCAAGGACATCGCGGACGCCTCCAAGGTCATCGACTGGACCCTGGAGAACACCCCGGCCGACCCCGGGAAGATCGGCATGGGCGGCGTCTCGTACGGCGCGGGCATCAGCCTGCTCGCCGCCGGGCACGACAAGCGGATCAAGGCCGTCGCCGCGCTCAGCGGCTGGGGCGACCTGATCGACTCGATCTACAGCGGCCGCACCCAGCACCAGCAGGCCGCAGGCCTCCTCGGCGGCGCCGGTGTCCTCACGGGCAGGCCGAGCCCCGAACTCCAGCAGACCCTCAAGGACTTCCTCGGGTCCAACCTGGACAAGGAGGACGAGATGATCGCGTGGGGCGCCAAGCGCTCCCCCGCGACCTACATCGACCAGATCAACAAGAACGGCGCGGCCGTCATGCTGGGCAACGCCTGGGGCGACACCATCTTCCCGCCCAACCAATACGCCAAGTTCTACGAGCAGTTGACCGGCCCCAAGCGCCTGGAGTTCCGCCCCGGCGACCACGCGACCTCCGAGCTGACCGGCCTGCTCGGCCTTCCCAACGACACCTGGACCTCCACCCAGCGCTGGTTCGACCGCTACCTCAAGGGCGAGAAGAACGGCGTCGACACCGAGCAGCCCGTCCAGCTCAAGTCCCGTTCGACAGGCGGCTACGAGGGCTACCCCGACTGGAAGTCCGTCGGCGCGACGAAGAAGAAGATCGACCTGGCGGGTTCCACCACGATCCGCGCGAACGTCGACTCCGGCGCCAACGGCGGCACCGTGCTGCTCTCCAACGCCCTCGACCAGTTCCTCAAGATCCCGCCGGTGGCCTCGGTGCCGCTGCTGCCGCGGCGCTACGCGGGCGTCTGGCAGTCGGAGAAGTACGACACGGCCCAGCAGGTGCGCGGGACGGTGAAGCTGCACACCACGCTCACCAGCACCAAGGAGAGCGGCACCCTCGTCGCGTACCTCTACGACGTGGGCCCGCTCGGCCTCGGCAAGCTGGTCAGCAACGCGCCGTACACCTTCCACGGCAAGACTCCCGGCCGGCCGTTCGGCGTGGACCTGGAGTTGTTCTCCACGGCCTACGACGTCCCGGCAGGACACAAGCTCGCCCTGGTGGTCGACACGGTCGACCCGCTCTACATCGAGCACAACCCGTCCGGCGCACAGCTGACCTTCTCCTCGCCCGCGTCCGACCCGTCGTACGTGTCGGTCCCGCTGCGCGAGAAGTGATCACCGGCTGCTGCCGGGTCGGGCCCTGGCCCCTTTAGCTACTGCTGACCCGGCAGCAGCGTCCCTGGTTCGGCCGATGCCACGTCCGCGGCCTCGGTCTTGGGATTGCGCCGCTGTCGTTTGGACACCCACTGGGCGAACCACGAGAGCAGCATGCACATCCCGATGTAGATCGGCGAGATCACCAGAACCACGGGGATGAAAGGTAGATCGTAGTCGAGGTTCGACGCGATCAGCTTCCCGGCGTGGAGGAACTCCTCATAGGTGATCAGGTAGCCGAGCGAAGTGTCCTTGAGGGCGACCACCAACTGACTGATGATGGCGGGCAGCATGGCCCGCACGGCCTGCGGTACGAGGACGTGCGTCATCACCTGCGTCTTGCGCATCCCGAGCGCGTACGCCGCCTCCCGCTGTCCGCGCTCCACGGAGTTCACGCCCGAGCGGAAGACCTCGGCGAGGACCGAGCCGTTGTAGAGCGTGAGCCCGGCGACCAGGGCCGGCAGCGGCTGGACCTTCAGCGCCACGAAGACGAAGAAGATCATCACCAGGACCGGCATCGCGCGGAAGAACTCCACGAGGAGCGTGGCGAGCCAGCGCACAGGACGGTGATCGGAGAGCCGCCCCATGGCGAGCAGACCGCCGAGCGCGAGCGCGAGCACCGCGGAGACGGCGAAGGCCTTGAGGGTGTTCCCCAGTCCCTTCAGGAGGAGTTCCTGGATGCCCTTGTACTCGAAGGGCGTCCACTTGGTCGCGGTGAACTGGTCGGTGTCGAAGAGCAGATAGATCAGCCAGCCGACCAGGGCGAGCAGGATCACGGTGGAGAGAAGCCCGTAGAGCTTGTGCCTGCGCTCGGTCTTCGGGCCCGGTACGTCGTAGAGGGCGGTGGATTCGTGGGAGAGGGCGTTCATCGGGCGACTCCCCAGCGCTTCTCGAGGACATTGAAGACGGCGCTGATGGCGAGGGTGATGATCAGGTAGCCGACCGCGATCCAGACGAACGTCCAGATGATGTTGTAGCCGAGCTCACTGAGCGTCTTGTACGTGCCGAGCAGTTCGGTGACGCTGAACGCGCCCGCGATGGCCGAGTTCTTGGCGAGGGCGATGAGGGTGGAGCCGACCGGCGGGATGACGGACCGGAAGGCCTGCGGGAGCACCACCATGGACAGCGTCTGTCCGAAGGTCATCCCCAGGCTGCGGGCGGCTTCGCCCTGGCCTCTGGGGACGGTGTTGATGCCCGAGCGCAGTGCCTCGCAGATGAAGGCGGAGGTGTAGCAGCCGAGCGCGAGGACGGCGAACACCTTGAAGGGCAGGACGAGTCCGAAGCGCGGAAGCCCGAGCAGCACCGCGAAGAAGAGCAGCGTGAGCGGGGTGTTGCGCAGGATCGTCACCCAGGCGGTGCCGATCGCCCGGAAGGAGCCGACCGGTGCCACCCGGAACGACGCCATCAGGAAGCCGAGCACGAGGGCCAGGACGGAGGCGTACACGGTGAGTTCGACGGTTCCGACGAACCCTTTGCCGAAGGTGGAGAAGTTGTCTGTCAGTACGTCCACGACGCCTCCTCAGCTCGCCGGGTAGCGGTCGATGGCGGGCGGCTTCGGCGCCGGGACTCCGGAGAGGCCGAGTGTGGCGTCGTAGGCCTTCTTCCAGTCGCCGTTCTTCTCCCGGGCGGCGAGCGCGTCGTCGACGGCGAACCGCAGGGCGGTGTCGCCCTTGGGGACGCCGATGCCGTAGGGCTCCTCGGAGAACGGCTTGCCGACCACCTTGAGCTCGTCGGGCACCTTGGCCGCGTACCCGATGAGGATCGCGTCGTCGGTGGTGACGGCGTCCACCTGGTAGGTCAGCAGGTTGTCGACGCAGACCGAGTACGTGTCGTACGCGACGAGCGTGGCCTTCGGGTAGTCCTTCTGGATGCGCTGGTAGGGGGTCGACCCGGCGGCCGAGCAGACCTTCTTGCCGTCCAGGTCCTGCGGCCCCTTGATGTCGTCCTCGTCGGAGCGCACGAGCAGTCCCTGCCCTGCCATGTAGTAGGGGCCGCCGAAGCCGACGAGCTTCTTGCGGAGGTCGTTGACGGTGTAGGTGCCGACGTAGTAGTCGATCTGCCCGTTCTGCAGGGCTGTCTCGCGGTTCGCCGACGCGATCGTCTTGAACGTGATCGACTTCGGGTCGAAGCCGAGCGAGGCCGAGACCATCTTCGCGATCTCGATGTCGAAGCCGGAGTACGCCCCTGTGGCGGGGTTCTTCTCGCCGAGGAACGGCTGGTCCTCCTTGGCCCCGACGACGAGGTGGCCGCGCCTCTTTGCCTTCTTCCAGGTGCCGGAGTCCGGCAGCGTGAAGCCCGTCGCCACCTGGTACTTGGGCAGTTCGTCGGGCTGCGGCCCCTTCACCGGGGGGCTGCCCTCCTTGCCGCAGGCGGTCGCGGCGCAGGCGGCGAGGACGAGCGCCGCGAGCAGACGTGTCGTACGCATCATGCCTGGCCCCCCGTCAGTGCTTGAGGATCTTGGAGAGGAAGTCCTTGGCGCGGTCGCTCTCCGGGTTGCTGAAGAACTCCTCGGGGGCCCGGTCCTCGACGACGCGTCCTGCGTCCATGAAGACGACACGGTTGGCGGCCGAGCGGGCGAAGCCCATCTCGTGGGTGACGACGACCATGGTCATGCCGTCGCGGGCGAGGCCCTGCATGACCTCGAGCACTTCGTTGATCATCTCGGGGTCGAGGGCCGATGTGGGCTCGTCGAAGAGCATCACCTTGGGCTCCATGGCGAGCGCGCGTGCGATGGCCACACGCTGCTGCTGGCCGCCCGAGAGCTGCGCGGGGTACTTGTCGGCCTGTGACGCGAGGCCCACCCGTTCCAGGAGCTCGCGGGAGCGGCGCTCGGCCTCGTCCTTCTTGCGGCTCCGCACCTTGACCGGCGCGAGGGAGACGTTCTGGAGCACCGTCTTGTGCGCGAAGAGGTTGAACGACTGGAACACCATGCCGACGTCGGCGCGGAGCGTGGCCAGTGCCTTGCCCTCACTCGGAAGTGGCTGCCCGTCCAGTGCGATGGCTCCCGACTGGATCGTCTCCAGACGGTTGATCGTCCTGCAGAGTGTGGATTTCCCCGACCCTGACGGGCCGATGACCACGACCACCTCCCCCTTGCCGACGGTGAGGTTGATGTCCTGTAGGACATGCAGCTCCCCGTAGTACTTGTTCACATCACGCAGCTCGATCAGCGGATCGACGGCCATGCCCTGCCCTGCCCACTCTCGGCGGTGTCGGTCCGCGCAAACTATCCACGTGAAAACGGGACTTATTGGACGACACGCACTTATGGGCATTAACCGTACTTGTCGTTACGTCATCCCACGGGCCCGGCCCGGCCCGAACGAGAGGCCCTACGCCTCCGACGCCTCCGCGTAGACCTGGGACAGTTCGGGAGCGCCCTGTACCGCCCAGTCGAGGCCCGCCTCCACCACCGGGATCTCCCGCCCCGACGCGAGCCGCACGACGGCGCCGCCGCCGGGCCAGACGTGCCAGGTGGTGCCGGGCACCGTACGGACGATGACCGAACCCAGGTACAGGCCCGCGTCGTTGCCGAGCCAGGGCAGCATCTCGGGGTCGTCGCGCCAGCGCGGCAGGAGTTGATCGAGGGCACTCAACGAGGCCGGTGAGTCGTCGAGTTCAAGGCCGGCGTCGGCCGCCTGCGAGCGCAGCAGCTCGCATTCGGCGAGGAGTTCGGCAACGCCTTCCGGATCCGCGTCGAACGCCGAGGCGAGCCCCGAGCCCGGCTCCGCGGACTGCTGCCGGCGCCACCTGCCGAAGAAGGAGATGTTCATGATCGGCCTCTCCATTGATTGTCACCGCCGGTTGCGCGGCCGGCGGGGTGGTTCCGGCGTGCGACGGACCGGCCGGGCTCACCCCGCCGGATCCTCGTCGACACGCGGTCGCACGAGATCATCTCCCACCCGCCTGCCCATTCCTGGGCAGCGGATGCCCGTATCTACAGGAACCTATCTTGCATCAGTTGATCACGGAATCGGGCGAATCGCGCCACGCGCGGCCCGCCGCCCCGCGGCGACGTCCGCAAGGGCATATGCCGCGAAGGCCCGCACCCGAACGGCCCTGCCGCGCTCGTCGCGATCGCCGTGGCATCCCGGCAAGTTCGGGTCATGTTCACGCGCACCTCATTGACGCGTCTCCCCGGCCTCCTTAGCTTCATGGCGCACCTGTCGTCACGTCAGCTACCGCCATGGGGGTCTTCATGCTCCACCGTCCAGGCCGACGTTCATGGGGAGCGGCAGCCGTACTCGCGGTGCTCGCCGGTGTCGTACCCGTGGCGTCGGCGCAGGCCGCCCCGCACAGACCCGGGCCGCTCCCTCTGGAGCGGCTCTTCGACAACAGGGCGGTCAGTGACGACGCGCGGCCCGGTGACGCGGACTTCGACGGCGCGGGCGGCTCGCTCTCCGCGCGGGACCTGACGGCGGCGGGCTGGACGCCGGGACGCTCGCTCGCCGTGGACGGGGCACGGCATACCTGGCCCCGCACGGGCGCGGGCAGAGCTGACAACGTCCGGGCCGACGGGCAGTCCGTGCGGGTGCGCGGGCGCGGGGACGCTCTGGCGTTCCTTGTCGCGGGCACGGGCGGCGAGGCGAGCGGCACGGGGACGGTGCGCTACCGGGACGGATCGAGGGGAACGTACCGCCTGACGGCACCCGACTGGCGCTCGGGCCCGCTCGCCACCAAGGCGGTCGCGCTGCCGCATGTGAACACCCCGGGCGGCCAACTCGCCGAGAAGGCGCGGCTGTACGCCGTGACCGTACCGGTGGCTCGGGGACGCGAGGTCGCTTCGGTGACCCTGCCGAAGGACCCCGGCGCCCCGGATCTGCATGTCTTCTCGCTCTCCGTACGGCAGGCGACGAAGGGGTGGACCGGCAGCTGGTCGGCGTCGACGGCCGGATACACGGCGGTGGGCCCGTGGGCCGACAGGACCGTGCGCCTTGTCGTCCATACCAGCACGGGCGGGCCGCGGGTGCGGATCCGGCTCGACAACACCTTCGCCTCGACCCCTGTACGGATCGGGAGCGCGACGGTGGCGGTGCAGGAGTCCGGCGCGGGGGCGCGGGGCGAGCCGCGGCCACTGTCCTTCGGGGGCCGGACCGGCACCCAACTCCCCGCGGGCGCGCAGGCGTTCAGCGACCCGCTCGACTTCGACGTACCCGAGGACACGAACCTCCTGGTGAGCTTCCACCTCCCGGAGACGGTGACCACCGCGCCCGTCCACAGCCAGGCCATTCAGCGTTCGTACGTGAGCGGCCCGGGCGACCACGCGGCGGAGGGCTCCCCGGAGGCGTACACGTCCACGATCTCGACCTGGCCGCTGCTCACGGGAGTCGACGTGTCGGGCGGGCCCGGCTCCGTGGTGCTGCTCGGCGACTCCATCACGGACGGGGTGAAGTCGACGCAGGATGCGAACCACCGCTGGCCCAACGTCCTTGCGACCCGGCTCCTTCGGCAGGACGATGTCCCGCGCTTCGGGGTCCTCAACCAGGGAATCTCGGCGAACCGCGTGATCGCGGACCGCTATCCCGGCGACGGTGTCTCCACCGACACGGGCGGCGTGAGCGCGCTGCACCGCCTGGACCGTGATGTGTTCGCCCAGACGTCGGCGCGTACCGTCGTCGTCTTCGAAGGCGTCAACGACGTCCGCTGGGGCGCGTCGGCGGATCAGGTGACGGCCGGCCTGCGGGAGCTCGCCGGGCGGGCACACGCGCGGGGCCTGCGGGTGGTCGCGGCGACGATCGCACCGTGCCAGGGCGAGTCCCTGTGCACAGCGGCGGCGGACGCGGAGCGGATGAAGATCAACAGCTATCTGCGGGACGGCGACGACTTCGACGCCGTCCTGGACTTCGACGCGGTGCTGCGGGATCCGGCTGATCCGGCACGGATCCTTGCCGCGTACGACAGCGGGGACCATCTGCATCCGGGGGACGCAGGGCTCGCGGCGATCGCGGAGTCGGTGGACCTGGGGGCGCTGGTCCCGGAGTAGCAGCAACGCGGTGCGGGGGCCAGCCATGTCCTGGCCCCCCTCACCCGCCTAAAGGTCCAGGTCCACCACGACGGGCGCGTGATCCGACGCGCCCTTGCCCTTGCGCTCCTCGCGGTCCACGTACGAATCCGTCACCGCCTTCGCGAACGGCTCGTTCCCGTACACCAGGTCGATGCGCATTCCCCTGTTCTTGGGGAAGCCGAGCTGGCGGTAGTCCCAGTACGTGAAGGGGTGGTCGTACTTCAGCGGCCGCGGCACGACGTCCGAGAGCCCCGCGTCCCGGAGCGCCGCGAGTGCCGCGCGCTCGGCGGGGGTCACATGGGTGGCACCCTCGAACAGGGCGGGGTCCCAGACGTCCTCGTCGGTCGGGGCCACGTTGAAGTCCCCGAGCACGGCGAACGGCCGCGCGCCCGCGGAGTCGTCGGCGACCGCGGCCTTCAGGGCTTCGAACCACTGGAGCTTGTACGCGAAGTGGGCGTGCTCCACCTCGCGGCCGTTCGGCACGTACACCGACCAGACCCGGGCGGGACCGCAGGTCGCGGAGATCGCGCGCGGCTCCTGCACCCCGTCGTACTCCGGGCCGCCGGGCAGGCCGACCGTCACGTCGTCGAGGCCGACCCGGGAGACCAGCGCGACGCCGTTCCACCGACCGGTGGCGTTCACCGCCGACTCGTAACCGAGCTCGCGCAGCTCGTCGGTGGGGAAGCCCTCGGCGGTCGTCTTGGTCTCCTGGATGCACAGCACATCCGTACCGCTGCTCTCCAGCCAGGCGAGCAGCCTCGGCAGCCGAGCGGTGATCGAGTTCACGTTCCAGGTGGCAATGCGCATGCTTCACAACCTACCGGCCGCCACTGACACTCTCAGTCCTGCCGGTCAGAGTTCGGCGGACTCCCCCGGCGTGAGCCGCAGGTGCTCGGCGCCGCCCAGGGACCCGATCTGCGCGTCGTAGATCGGCCGGGCCAGGTCGGTGAGCAGCGCGTCGTGGATGTCGTAGGCGCGCTGCGGCTTGACCTCGCGCACGTAGTCGATGACCTCGGAAATCTTGTTCCAGGGCGCCATCACGGGCAGCATCAGCGTGTCCACGGCCTGCTCGGGCACGGTCAGCGCGTCACCCGGGTGGAAGACCGAACCGTCGACCAGATAGCCGACGTTGGTGATCCGCGGGATGTCCGGGTGGATCACGGCGTGCAGTTCGCCGTGCACCTGCACGTCGAATCCGGCGGCCGTGAAGGTGTCGCCGTGCCCGACGGTGTGCACCCGGCCGGGGAAGGCGGCCGAGATCTTCTCCGCGACGGAGCGCAGGGTCCAGATCTCGGCGGCCGGGTTGGCCTCCATGCCGGCGCGCAGCCGGTCCTCGTCGAAGTGATCGGGGTGCTCGTGCGTGACGAGGATCGCGTCGGCGCCGAGCGCCGCGTCCTGTTCGCTGAAGGTGCCCGGATCGATGACGAGCCTCTGGCCGTCCCTCTCCAGGCGGACACAGGCGTGCGTCTTCTTCGTGAGCTTGATGCGCTTCGCGGCAGTCGTCATGCCCCCATCCTGCTACGCCTCACTCCTGGGGCGTGGTTTCCTCGCGGATCACGGCCTGGGCGACCTTGAAGGCGGAGTTCGCCGCGGGGACGCCGCAGTAGACGGCCGCCTGGAGCAGTACTTCCTTGATCTCCTGCGGGGTGAGGCCGTTGCGCAGGGCGGCGCGGGTGTGGAAGGCCAGCTCTTCCAGGTGGCCGCCCGCGACGAGCGCGGTGAGCGTGACGCAGCTGCGGGAGCGCCGGTCGAGGCCGGGCCGGTTCCAGACCTCGCCCCAGGCGTAGCGCGTGATGAGCTCCTGGAAGTCCGTGGAGAAGTCGTCCGCAGCAGCGAGCGCCCGGTCGACGTGTGCGTCGCCGAGCACCTCGCGGCGGACCTTGATCCCGGCCTCGTACGGGTCGGGTCGACCGCCGCCCACGGCTTCGGGCTGCTCCGTGGGACCGATCTCGGCGATGGGGAAGACCGGCATCGGCGGGGCGAGCACCGGCTTGATGGGCGGTGCGCTGATCGCCGCGTGTGTCCCGGTGCCCTCGGGGGCGAGCTGCCAGGCGGTGGAGAAGTGCCGTACGAGCAGGTCGGTGACTGCCGCGGGCTGCTCGACGGGAGCGAGGTGGGACGCTCCCGGCACCACGGCCAGGCGGGCGTCCGGGATGCCTGCGACGAGAGTACGGGCCTCGCCCTGTCCGGTGACCTGGTCCTCCGAACCCACCAGAACGAGAGTGGGCGCCCCGATCCGGCTCAGCTCGGCGCGCACGTCGAAGGCGGCGAGAGCCTCGCAGGCGGCGATGTAGCAGCCCGGGTCGGTCGTACGCACCATCTGTACGGCCCAGTCGGTGATCGCGGGCTGCGCGGCGGCGAAGCCGGGCGTGAACCAGCGCTCGGGGGACGTACGCGCGATGGGGTCGAGGCCGTTGCTCCGCACGATCACGCCGCGCTGGCGGAACTCGTCGGCGCTGCCGAAGCGCGGCGAGGCGGATATCAGTGCCAGGGAGGCGACGCGCTGGGGGTGCCGCAGGGCGAGCTCGGCGCCGATCGCGCCGCCGAACGCACAGCCCGCGTAGCCGAAGCGCTGCACGCCGACCTCGTCGAGCGTGGCGAGCAGCCGCTGGGCGATCTCGCCGACGGAGCCGCACGGGTGCGCGGGGGCACCGCCGTGTCCGGGCATGTCGAAACGGAACACCCGCCACTGCTTGACCAGCTCGGGCACCTGCCTGTCCCACATGTGCCAGGTGGTACCGAGGGAGGGCCCGAGGATCAGCACGGGGGCGTCTTCGGGGCCGTCGAAGCGGTATTGCAGGGCGGCAGTCGTCGTCTCACTCACCTGCTCACGCTCCCACATGTCGCAAGATCTCACGGACTCGGGTACTGGCCTGCACCAAACCGCCCCAGCTTTCCCCCGCGGGACAAAACACCAGAAGAGCCGCCCATCCCCCCATCGATTCGGAGGGGTGGGCGGCTCCGCGACGGTCAGGCGAGGGTGCCCTCGATCACGTGGAAGTCCGGCATGCCCGTGGGGACCGGCACGGCCACGGTCGCCGAGAGGGTGAAGCCCGCCGCGTCGAGCAGCTCGGCGTACTCGTCCCGGGTGCGTTCCCGCCCGCCGGTGAAGACCAGGTTGTTGAGATCCGTCAGGCCGTACGCGGCGGACTCCTCCGGGGCCAGAACCGGCGGCATGAGTGTCTCCACCAGGAGCAGCCGCCCCCCGGGCGCCAGCCCCGCACGGCAGTTGCGCAGCAACGCCGTTGCCCTCTCGTCGCCCCAGTCGCGGACGATGTTGTTCAGGACCAGCGCGTCGGCTCCGGTCGGCACCGGCTCGGCGAGGTCTCCGGCCACGACCTCGCACCGGTCCGCGACACCCGCGGCGCCCAGTACGGCCCGGGCCCGCTCCAGAGCGTCCGGCCGGTCGTAGAGCACACCCCGAAGGCCGGGCACCGCACCCAGAACCGCCGCGATCAAGGTGCCTTCGTCGCCGCCGAAGTCGGCGACCGTGCCGAACCGGGAGAAGTCGTACGCACCGACGACACCGGACGCGAACTCCCGAGTCGCCTGCGCCATGCCCGCACGCAGCTTCACCGACAGTTCCGGGTGCCGCAGCATCGCCTCGTGGGCCGTCAGGCCGGTGGCCGGGTCGTGGGCGGGCCCTCCGCTCCGTACGACGGTCGACAGCTCGCCCCAGGCCCGCCACAGCTCCGGGGCGGTGGAGAGCATGATGTCGTCCCGCTCGGAGTCCGGCACGTCGGCGCGCAGCCGACTGCCGAGCTCCGTGAGCGAGAAGCGTTCGGCGTCGTGCTGGGTGACCACGCCCAGTCCGGCGAGGGCCCTGAGCAGCCTGCGCAGCGCTGCCGGGTCCGTACCCGTCTCCTTGGCGAGACTGCCGAAATCACGCGGCGGGCCGTCCCCCAGCGCCTCGGCCACGCCCAGTTCCGCTGCGGCGTAGAGCACTTGCGCCGGCACATAGCCGAGCGTCATCTGGGTCAACGACTGTTCCATGGGGGCGGATTCCGCTTCCCCTCCGTTGGCGGACAAGCCTTTTCCTCTCAGGAGGTGCGCAGAGTCAGCGTGTTGACGCCGATCATGTCGGGTGTCGGGAAGAACGTGGGCGGCGTGGCCGGGTCGGTCCTGAGCACCGGGAAGCGGTCGAACAGCGCGTTCAGCGCGATACGGCCCTCGAGCCTGGCAAGACCGGCGCCGATGCAGAAGTGGATGCCACGGCCGAAGCCGAAGTGCGGGTTGGGGTCCCGGGCGGGGTTGTACGTCTCGGGGTCCTCGAACTGGCGGGGATCACGGTTGCCCGCGCCCAGCCAGAGCATGACGATCTGATCCTTGGGGATGAGCTGCCCGGCTATCTCCACATCGGCGCTGGTTCCCCGTGCGAGCGCCGCCGACGGGGACAGCAGCCGCAGCGCCTCCTCGATGGCGCCCGGCACCAGCGACCTGTCCGCACGGACCTTCGCGGCCACCTCGGGGTAGGCGTCCAGGCACAGGACCGTGTTGCCGAGCAGCATGGTGGTGGTGATGTGGCCAGTGATCAGCAGGATGTTCGCGACGTTCACGATCTCGTTGTCGGTGAGGCTCTCACCGTCGACCTCGGCCAGGGCCAGATGCGTGAGCAGGTCCTCGCGGGGGTGGCGACGACGATCGGTGACGTGCTCGGCCATGTAGTCGAGCAGCGGCCGCAGTCGCTCCGTGGCGTTGCGAACGTCCTGCTCGCCCTGCCCGCTGTCGTCGAGGAACGAGAACCCGCTGAAGCCCTCGATGATGTCGTCCGCCCATTTTTTGAACAGATCGCGATCGCTGGCCGGGACACCGAGCAGTTCGGCGATGACGATGACCGGCAGCGGGTACGCCAGGTCGGCGGCGATCTCGATCTCGGGCTTGCCCTCCACCGCGTCGAGCAGTTCGCCGGTGATCGTGTCGATCCGCGATTCCATGGCGGCGACAAGCTTGGGGGTGAAGGCCCGGCTGACGAGCTGGCGGTACTTGCGGTGGATGGGCGGGTCCATCTGCGACATGTCGCCTTCGAGCAGCGGAGCGTCGACGGACACGGGGAGGAGATGCGCCAGGTCGGACGTGAACGTCCCGTGGTTGTTGAGCATTTCCAGCGCTTCGGGGTATCCGTAGACGTTCCACACCCCCTGCGCCTCATCGAACTCCACCGGGGATGCGGGCCGCTTCCCACGCAGCCAGAGATGGTCGGGGTGAATGTTCCAGCGGTCGACGACCGTCGTCATCACACTTCTCCTTACCGGGATCCTACGGATTACTGGGTGACGACCTACTGGACGACTGGGAGTGTGGCGACGCCGCTGGCATCCACCACCTGCAGGAATGACGGGGCGTTCGCCGGGTCGGTCCGCAAAGTGGGCAAGCGGTCCAGCAGGATTTCCACTGCCGCCTTGCTTTCCATGCGGGCCAGCTGCCGGCCCACGCAGAAATGGATGCCGCGCCCCAGACCGAGGTGCGCGTTGGGGGATCGCCCCGCGTCGAACATGTCCGGGTTCTCGAATTGCCGCTCGTCACGGTTGGCCGCCCCGGTCCACACGAGCAGCAACTGATCCTTGGGGATGACCTGTCCGGCCACTTCCACCTCGACGTTGGTCGCCCGGCCCACTCCGCAGATCGGGCTCATGTACCGCATGGATTCCTCGAGCAGCGGCGGCACCAGCGAACGGTCCGCCCGCACACGCGCCCCCTGATCGGGGAAGGCGTCCATGCACAGCACGGTGTTGGCGATCAGCATGGCCGTGGTGAGGTGACCGTTGACGAGCAGCCGGTTGGCGATATTGGAGATCTGGCTGTCGTTCAGCCGCTCACCGTCCACCTCGGCGTGCACGAGCTGGCTGATCAGATCCTCACGGGGGTGTTTTCTGCTCTCGGCTGCCCGCTGATGCCAGTAGTCGCGCATCTCCCACAGCAGTTCCAGCTCTTTCTCGAGCTCCTTCTCCTGCTCCAGGACGGTCTCGGGCGACTCGAACTTCTCCGAGCCGTCGAGCATCTTGTCCATCCACTGCCGGAACAGGGCCCGGTCGCTCGCCGGGACGCCCAGCAGATCGGAGATCATGATCAGCGGCAGTGGCGCGGCGAAGTCCGCCACCAGATCGAACTGGCTCTTCCCCTCGATGCCGTCGATCAGCTCGTGGACGATCCCGTGCACCTGGGACTCGAGCTTGGCCACCAGGCCCGGGGTGAACGCGTGGTCGACAAGTCCGCGCAGCTTGCGGTGTTTCGGCGGGTCCGTGTGGCTGAAGTCGCCCTCGACTATCGACTCGTCGAGCTTGATGGGGTCAAGACGCATGGTGTCACTGGAATAGGTCTTGGGGTTTCCGAGTATCGCAGCGCACTCGGGATATCCGTAGACATTCCACAGCTGCAACTCTTCGTCATAGTCAACAATCTTCTCCGGCCGCTTTCCACGCATCCAGAACTGGCCGGGGTGAAACTCCCACTGGTCGACGGGCGAGGTCACAATTGTGTCCTTCCGTGAAAGAGTCATGAATGCCGATGAGAATGGGCGCCGAATTCAGCAGGCTGCTCCAGTGTTCAAGCGCGGCCTTTCCCATGTCAAGGTTCGCTTGAGTTCTCCATGTTCTCCGCGTTCTCCACGACCCTTTACTGTCCTGTTCCTGTCCTGGCGACGGGACACGGATGTGTCAGCCGACTCGCTGCAGGGCCTTCTCGCGGCGCTCGGCCATGGTCGAGCCGGACTCCCGCCGGGCCATTCGGCGCAGCACGATGGGCGCGAGGACCAGACCGAGGACGGCCCAGGCTCCCAGCACACCCACGGTCTCCAGATGGCGCCAGGAATCGCCGATCTCGACGGTGACCGCGCTGTCGGGCAGCAGGGCCGATCGCATGCCGAGCCCGAGCCAGTAGATGGGGAAGACCTGGGCGATCCACTGCACCCAGTCGGGCAGGGAGGTGACCGGGTAGAAGATCCCGGAGGTTCCGATCAACGCGAGGATCGGGAGCGTGAGGAGTCCCTGGCTGCGTGCGTTGCTGAACACCGATCCCAGCACCGCGCCGATCGGCAGGGTGGCCACCAGGCCGAGCACCAGCACCCAGCCCAGTGTGAGCCAGGAACTCAGGCTGCTGATCGTGAGGCCGGGAATGATGAACAGGCCGGGTACGAGGAAGATCGCGAGGTCGACGATGACGCCGCCCGCCACCGAGATGATCTTTCCGATCAAGTAGGCCGGCATGCCGTTCGGCGTCGCCTTGGCCCGCAGCAGCGTCCCGTCCTCGCGCTCGGCGGTGAGCAGTTGACTCATGGACACCATGGCCATCGCGGCGTTCATACCGAGGATGCCCGGCAGCACCAGGGTGCCGAGTTCGAATCCGCTGTCGCCGAAGGACACGTCCCGCAGGAAGAACGTCACGATCAGCATCAGCACGGGCCAGAAGAAGTGATTGAACAGGTCACCACCGTTGGTGAACGACTGTCGCAGTTCGATCAGGCCACGGGACCAGCCCGCTCGCAGTGCTGTCTCGTTCATCGGGTCACTTCCCCCAGCTCGCTCACGGCGTCTGCTTCTGCATCTGCTTCTGCTTCGGGTTCATCGGACGGCTGCCGTACCAGCGAGAGATAGGTGTCCTCCAGCGTGGCCTTCCGGACTTCGAGATCCGTGATGTCCTCGCCGTACTGCCGGAACAACTCGAAGGCGAACTTGGTGGATTCGCTGGTCGAGCGGACGAAGTCGCGGCCGTCACGGGACCAGCGCACCGTGTCCTCGCCGACGATCCGCTCGGCGAGCTCCTGAGCCGTGCCGTCGGCGACGATCTGCCCGCCGTTGAGGATCATGATGCGGTCCGCGAGCTTCTGGGCCTCGTGCAGATCGTGGGTGGTGAGCACGATCGTGGTGTCCTGCTCGTCGGCGAGACGGTCGACGAGGTCGTGGAACTCGCGCCGGGCCACCGGGTCGAGGCCGGCCGTGGGCTCGTCGAGGAAGAGCAGTTCGGGACGGCCCACGATGCCGACCGCGACATCCAGCCTGCGGCGCTGACCGCCGGAGAGCATACGGACCTTCTTGTCCGCCTGCGCGGTCAGGCCGACCGCGGCGATGAGTTCGTCCGGGTCCCACGGCCGCTCGATCTGCTCGGTGGAGTATCGGGCGTAGTACATGCCGAGGTGCGCAAGGAGCTCGCGCACCCGCCACCTGCCGTGGTCCCGCCACGATTGGAGCACCACACCGACCCGTGCCCGCCAGTTCTCGTCGCCGTGCGCCGGATCGGTGCCAAGGACCTCGACCCGGCCGGCCGATCGCATACGGAAGCCTTCGAGGATCTCGAGCGTGGTGGTCTTACCCGCCCCGTTCGGTCCGAGCAGGCACACCACTTCACCGTGGCGTACCTGGAAGTTCACGTCCTTGAGGACCTCGGTCGTGCCGTAGCGCATGCGGAGGCCATCGACATCCAGCACGACCGTCTCGCGCGTTGTCATAATTGATCCCTCATCTTCACACGTGTCTCTCCGGGTGTGGGCCTGGTTCGGGTGGCGGCCCGGGACCCCGCGGGGGATGGAGGTACCCGGGCCGCCTGGGCCACCGGCGGGCTCCTTGTCCTACGCCCGCCGGGGCCTGTCTCGTCTCGGCAGCGGCCGGTGATCCGGGCGCCGCCGTGTTCGCGGAACGGTCAGGAACGTCGGATGACGACGTCGCCGCTGTAGGTGCGGACGCGCAGTTCCACGATCTCGTCGGACCTCGCGGGGCTGTCGACGACTTTCAGGGAGTTGCGGACCGTGCCCGACAGCGTGCTCACGTCCAGCTTCGCCGCGGTCCCTTCCTTGATACCGATCTCGATCTCGGCGGAGGAAGCCGTCACCACGACCGAACCGCGGATGATCTCGGCGATCCGGACGCTGCCATGGGCCGTCTTGGCCTCGACACTCGCGTGCGCCCTTGCGACATGGAAGTCGCCGTTCATCCCGGTCAGACGCAGGTTCCCGGTGACGTCGCCGATTCTGGCCTCGCCCTGGTCGTTGCCGATCAAGGCTGCTCCGTCGATCTCGTCGACGCGTACGCCCCCGGAGCCATTGACGATCTTGGCGTTGCCGACCACCCGGAGCACGTTGATCTCGCCACGTGATGTGGTGAGGCGGAGCGGGCCGGTCTCCTCCAGGCGGATGTCGCTCTGCGCGGACTCGAACCGGCACTCGCCAAGACGGCCTTCGCCGCGCAGTGTCACCGAGGACGAACTACCGCGCACATGGGAGCCCTCGGGCAGCTCGATCGCCACGTCGACTGAACCGTCACGACGCGAGGAGCCGGGCCAGCGGAGCATCTGTGTCGGCGCCTTGATCTGCAACTTGCCCTGCGCGTAGTCGATCCGCGCCTGTTCCGCGGCCTTCACGTCGGCGGCATTGGAGCTGTCGGTCGGACGGACCTCGACCACCGTGTCGTCCCGTCGGCTCGCCGTGACGGAGATACTGCCCGCGGAGAACTCGATGGTGGCGGAGATCGGTTCGGGGGTGTCGAAAGTGGGCATGTCAGCCTTCCCTGATGAGCCGCTTGCGTGTGCGCTACCGCACCCAGCCGACGTTGTACTGGTCCCCCGGTGGCACCCGCCACTCGGAGCGGCCCGCGCCATTGAGGTTCGCGGTGATGGCTCGTACGAGCCATGCGTTGACCGAAAGCCCTTCCCGCCCCGCGGCCTCCTCGATCCGAGCCTTGAGGTGCTCGGGCAGACGGAAGTTGATGCGAGCCGGGGTGCCTTCCTCCTCGGCCGCCGGGATCACCGTGCCGTTCGCGGCAGCCGGGCCTCCGGCCGGGAAATCCTCGGCACCGAAGTCGGGCGGCGGCGCCGTCACCACGAAATTCGGTTCGAGGCCACGCAGGCGGAGGTCGACCGCCCCGGGCGCGAGATCACGGGAGATCTCGTCCGTGGCGGTCGACAGAGCGTTCAGCAGAGCGAGCCTGGCCGACGCGTCCAGCGAGGGCACGAGGCGCTCGGCCAACAGGAGATTCCCCTCGCCGGTGGCCTCCGCCGCGAGGAGGAACTCGCGGCGGAGACTGTCGACGTACGGCGTCAAGTTCATAACGCCATAGTGGCACAACAATGGCGCCATATGCAAATGGTGGCCGCCACCGGCAGTCGACGGCAGGCGGCCCGCACCCTTACGACACCATCAGTAGTCAGTGGCTACAGGCTGCGCCATGATGGCGTCACTGTGGACCACGACCGACCGCCCCGAGGTGCGGACCGTGACTACGACGAGGTGCGCAGCGGGAGCGTGCTGACGCCGGTGGTGTCGAAGCCCGGCATGAACGTCGGCGGCTTGTCCGGGTCCGTGAGCAGTTTCGGGAAGCGGTCGAACAGGATGTTGAGCGCGACCCTGCCCTCCATCCTGGCCAACGGCCCGCCGAGGCAGAAGTGGATCCCCCGGCCGAATCCGAGGTGCGGGTTGGGCCCACGCGTCATGTCGAACACGTCAGGATCGGCGAACTGCCGGGCATCGCGGTTCGCCGCCCCGTACCAGACCATGACCATCTGATCGGCCTCGAGCCGCTGCCCGGCTATCTCCACCTCCTTGGTGGTGGCCCGGTACGTGGCCGCCACCGGGCTCATGAACCGCATCGACTCCTCGAGCAGACCCGGCACAAGGAGACGGTTGTCGCGGACCCTCGCCGCCTGGTCCGGATAGCTGTCCAGGCACAGCACCGTGTTGCCGATCAGCATCGTGGTCGTCAGATACCCCGCGATCAGCAGCATCTTCGCGAAGTTGACGATGTGGTTGTCGGTCAGCCGCTGCCCGTTCAGATCCGCCTGGATGAGCGTGCCCAGCAGATCCTCCGCCGGCCGCCGCCGGCACGCGGCCGTGTGCTCGCGCAGATACTCGAGCATCTTGCGCATCGGCGCCATGCCGGCCTCGAAGATGCGCTCCTGCTCCTCGGCGTCGTCCTCCATCGACACATCGCCGAGGCTGTGGACCATCTCCGTCATCCACCCCTCGAACAGATGGCGGTCGCTGCTCGGAATGCTCAGCAGTTCGGCCACCACGGTCACGGGGAGCGGATACGCCAGACCGGCCATCAGGTCGAACTCGTCCCGGTCGGCCAGCGCGTCGAGCAGCTCGTGGGTGAGCGCGCTGATCCGCGGTTCGAGGTCGGCCACGATCTTCGGGGTGAAGGCGCGGCTCACCAGCTTGCGCAGCTCACGGTGGTCCGGCGGATCCGTCTGCAGCAGATCGCCTTCCGTGAACGATTCGTCCGCGCCCATGGGAAGCAGGCGCGCCATGTGGGACGAGAACGTCCCCGGGTCACCGAGGACCTCGAGCGCCTCGGGATAGCCGTAGACGTTCCACGCGTTCATCTTCTCGTCGAACTCAACCGGCTGCTCCGGTCGGCGCCCGTACAGCCAGAAGTGCTCGGGGTGAATACCCCATCGCTCGGCCGGAGTTGTCATGCCATTCCCTTTCAATGCGCTCTGTCAGTCCCCGGCCATGGCCTCGCGAAGGCTCCTCGGCCGCATGTCGACCCAGCTCGCCTCCACATAGTCGAGGCATTCCGCCCGGCTGCTCTCGCCGAAGACGGCCCGCCAGCCGTCCGGGACCGGGGAGAAGGCCGGCCACAGGGAGTGCTGGCCCTCCTCGTTCACCAGCACGTGGAACCGGCCGTTGTCGTCGTCGAACGGGTTGGTGCTCATGCGTTGATTCCCTTCTCCTGGGCCCTGGATCGCCGGGCCGTGATCGAGTGGGCGATCTCTCCGCTGCGGGTGGCTATGTTCGACAGGAGCGACGACGCCAGACCGTGCGTGTGCTCCGTCCCGCCCTGCAGATAGATCCCGCAGTCGAGTTCCGGGGTCGTGACCAACCGGTAGTCACGGCCGATGCTGTGCCGGCCCTCCGCGTCGCGTACGCAGTAGGCGTCGAGCTTGCCGAGGATCTCGGCGGGGTCCATCGGGTCGTAGCCGGTGGCGCAGACCAGGACGTCGACGTCCAGGTCGTACGACTCCTCGCTCTCCAGCGAGTGCACCGTGATGCGGGTGTCGTTGCCGACGCGCTTGACGTCGACCACGCGGGCCAGGTTGAGGAACTCCAGCCGGTCGCCCTTGCTGAACTCCTCCTCGTAGGCCCGCTCGTACAGGCCCCGGATCACCTCGTCGTCCACCACCGAGTAGTTCGTGTTCTTGTGGTACTGCCACACGGCGTCCTTGGACCGCTGCGAGCCGTGGTAGTAGCTGTCCACGGCATCGGGGTCGAACACCTGGTTGGCGAAGGGGGTGTCGTCGGCGATGGAGTACCCGTAGGACGGGATGATCGCGGACACTTTGGCGTCCGGCAGGTGGTCGTAGAGGTACCTGACGATCTCGGCCGCGCTCTGGCCGCCTCCGACGACCGCCACCCGTTTCAGGCCGGAGCCGTTGCGCTCGCGGAAGTTGTGCAGGAACTGCGAGCTGTGCCAGACGAATTCGTCGGGTTCCAGGCCGACCGGCATCCTGGGGACCAGTCCTGTGGAGACGACGACGTTCCGCGTGTCGACCTCGCGCGAACCACCGACCGCGTCGCGCACCGTGACCCGTACGCGGTCGATGACTCCCTGTGCGGCTGTCGGCGCCGGGCCGATCGCGGTCACCTCCGAGTTGTAGTCGACCGGCTGCGTCAGCTTCGACTCGGCCCATTCGAGGTAGTCGTGGAACTCCCGCCGGGTGGGGAAGAAGTCCTGGTTGTTGACGAACCTCGTGAGCCGTCCCACGTCGTGCAGGTAGCAGATGAAGCTGAACCGCGACGCCGGATTGCGGAACGTGGCCAGGTCCTTCAGGAACGAGACCTGCATCTTCGCCGACGGCAGCAGCATTCCGCGGTGCCAGCCGAGAGACGGCTGGCGCTCGAAGAAGGCGGTCGTGACAGGGTCCGGGCTCTCCTCCAGCGCGACGGCGAGTGACAGGTTGGACGGTCCGAACCCGATGCCCACGACGTCATAGATCTCTGGTTCACGCGATTCCATGCTGTGTCCCCTCAGTGAAAAGCTGAACTGAACTGGCCCGCCTGTGCAGTCATCCCTCAGTTCCCGGCGAGTTCCTGGCTGATGATGTTGCAGATCTCGGCTGCCGGTCCCGGCAGATACAGGTCCTCGTGGGCACTGTGGATGTCGTGCCGGCGCAGGGTGCCGAGGATGTACGGACGCCACAGGTCCGCGTACGAACCTTCCGGTTTCGGCACCGCGTTGAAGAGCAGGGCGTCGCCGCGGTAGGCGGGCACGGCGAACTCGGGCATGAGAGCGGTGTAGTTGACGCCGATCGCCACCGCGTTGTCCACGAACGACTCGTAGTCGTCCGCGCCCACCAGACTGGTCAGATGCTCCGCGAAGTAGTCACGGAACTCGGTCTCGGTGGGCAGCGGCCGGCCGGCCAGATAGCTGCTGGGAACGCTGTCAAGGAGGGCGAGCAGGGCCACTTCGTGCCCACGTCGCTGGAGTTCGGCGGCCATCGCGTGCGCGAGCGTGCCACCGCTCGAGAGCCCCATGAGGAAGTACGGGCCCTCGGGCTGGACGGCCAGCACCTCCGCCACATAGTCCGCGATCATCGCCTCGACCGACTCGGGCAGCGCTTTCGACCCGTCGAAGCCCTTCGCCTGGATTCCGAGTACCGGCCGGTCCTCGGGGAGCAGGTTGGCGAAGCCCAGATACGGCCAGCTCAATCCGCCACCGGGGTGGATCCACCACAGCGGCTCCTTGTCCCCCTCGCTCTTGAGAGTCAGCACCGGAGCGAACGCGTCCGCGCCATCGGCCGGGCCATTGCCCGATTCCAGGTAGGCGGCCAGTTCGGCGACGGTGGGCGACCGGAAGACGACGCGAAGCGGCAGCTCGGCCCCGAGCACCGCGCGAATGCGGGTGATGAGCCGGTTGACAAGGAGGGAATGGCCGCCGAGGGCGAAGAAGCTGTCGGCGACGCCCACCTCGTCGAGGCCAAGTACCTCGGCGAACAGACCGCACAGAATGGCTTCCCGCGTGGTCCGCGGCGCCTCACCGGTCGACGCGCCGGCGTAGTCCGGAGCCGGCAGCGCACGCCGGTCCAGCTTCTTGCTCGCGGTCAACGGCACCTCATCGATGATCATGATCGTGGACGGCACCATGTGCTTCGGCAGCCCTTCGTGCAGCGCGCTGCGCAGCTCGGCCGGGTCGGCACCCTCCGGGCCCGCCACCACGTACCCGGCAAGACGCCGGTCGCCCGGCCGGTCGTCGACCACGACGACGGCCTCCTCGACCGCGGGGAGCGCGCGCAGCGCCGATTCGATCTCGCCGAGCTCGATCCGGAAGCCACGGATCTTCACCTGCTCGTCCGTCCGTCCCCGGAAGACCAGGTCCCCTTCCGGCGTCCAGGCGACCACATCGCCCGTCCGGTACATCCGTTCACCGGGCCCTCCGAACGGGCAGGCCACGAACCGACCGGCCGTCAGATCCGGCCGTGCGACGTAGCCACGCGCCACGCCCGAACCCGCGATGTACAGCTCTCCGGCAACACCGGGCGGTACCGGCCGCAGGGCGTCATCGAGTACGTACACCCGGGTGTTCGCGACGGGCCGGCCGATCGGGCGGGCGCCGCCGTCCCCCACGAGCGGCGTGCTCATGGTGGCGCAGACGGTGATCTCCGTCGGCCCGTAGACGTTCACCATGCGCCGGCCGGAGGACCAGGTGGCGACCAGCTCCGGAGGAGCCACCTCACCGCCGATCACGAGGCAGGACACGGTGGAGAACGATCCGACGGGCATCGCCGCGAGCATGGTGGGCGTGAGCTGCACATGCGTCACCCGGTGCGTTTCCACCGTCTCGGCCAGGGGCGTTCCGGGCACCAGCCGCTCGGTGTCGGCCAGCACCACGCTCGCTCCCGAGAGCAGCGCGGTGAACACTTCGCACAGCGACACGTCGAAGCTCGGCGAGACGAGCTGGAGCATGCGGCTGTCCGCGGTCATCTGGAGCCGGTCGACGTGCGATTCCACGAGGGACGCCATTCCGCGGTGCGTGACGGCGACTCCCTTGGGCCGGCCCGTCGAGCCGGAGGTGTAGATGACGTAGGCGGTGTTGTCGACCAGCGCGGCGCTGTCGACCGCGCTGCCGTCGGCCCCCGGCAGCGGCTCGTCCACCCGCAGTCGGGGCACGGGCAGCTCGGACAGAGCCGCCTCGGTCGTCGCGTCCACGAGGGACAGGCACGCCCCGGAGTCCGACATCATGAGCGCGATCCGCTCCGCGGGAACGGCGGAGTCGACGGGCAGGTACACACCACCGGCCTTCAGCACGGCAAGGAGTGCGACGACCAGGTACGGCGATCGCCGTACCGACACCGCCACCACCGACTCCGGTCCCACCGCGCGCCGGATCAGTTCATGGGCCAGCTCGTTCGACCGGGTGTCGATCTCCGCGTAGGTCAGCGCCGTGTCCTCGAAGTGCACCGCGACCGCGTCCGGTGTCGCGGTGACCTGGCGCGCGAACTGTTCGGGGACGGTTCCCCCGGGTACGGGCACCGCGGTGTCGTTGGCCTCGGTCAGAATCCGGTCCCGTTCGGCGGGCAACAGCAGGTCGACCAGGCCGAGCGGGACAGCCGGGTCCGCCGCGATCTGCCGCAGGACCCGCGCGAAGCGTTCGGCGATGCCCTCGGCGGTGCCCTGGTCGAACAGGGACTCCTGGTACTGCATGGCCACCCGAAGATGCGGATCGGCCGTGGCCGCGATGCCGAGCGGGTAGTGGGTGCCGTTCTCCGCGCTGACCCGCGTGACGGAGATGCCGGCGGCCGTGTTCGCCTCCGTGATGGCCGTGCGGTCGACCGGGAAGGACTCGAAGACGACGACGCTGTCGAACAGAACGGGCAGCCCGGTCGCGCGCTGGATGTCGGCCAACCCGTGGTGGTGATGGTCCAGGAGCGCGGCCTGCCGGCTCTGCAGCGTGTTGAGCATCTGGCCGAGCGTGTCCCCGGGGGACAGCGGGACGCGTACCGGCAGGGTGTTGATGAACAGACCGACCATCGAGTCCGCGTCCGGCAGAGCCGGCGGCCTTCCCGACACGGTCGTGCCGAACACCACGTCCCGCCGCCCGGTCAGACCGGCGAGCACCATCGCCCAGGCACCCTGCAGAAGCGTGTTCAGCGTGACGCCCAACTCGGCGGCCCGCCGCGACAGTTCCTGGGAGACCTCCGAGGACAGCGGGATCTCCAGGTGCCCGACGCCGCTCTGCTCGGCGTCGGCCGGGGCCTTGAGGGCGATGAGGGTCGGTTCGTCGACTCCTTCGAGCTCGGCGGCCCACACCCGCTCGGACTCGGCACGGTCCTGCTGCGACAGCCAGGTCAGGAAGTCCCGGTACCCGCGCACCCTCGGCAGTACGGAGGCATCGCCCCCGGAGCCGTAGAGGTGCAGCAGATCCTGTGTCAGCAGCGGCAGCGACCACCCGTCGAACAGCACATGGTGGGCGGTGAAGACCAGTTCGGCCTCCGCCGGGCCGGTGAGTACCAGCGTCATACGCAGCAGCGGGGGCTCGGCGGGATCGAAGTGGACGGCCTGGTCCTCGGCCAGGAACCGCTCGAACGCCGCGTCTCGCCGGTCCTCGTCCAGACCCCGCAGATCGATCTCCCGCCACGGCAGCTCGACACCGTCCTGCAGGAGCTGAACGCGGTCGCCGACCAGATCGCTGACGAACGCGGTGCGCAAGTTGGCGTACCGGTCCAGCAGGGCCTGTCCTGCCGTGCGCAGCCGGGCCGGGTCCACCTCGCCGGTCAGATGGTGCACGAGCTGTACGTGGTAGGCGTCGTAGCCGGATTCGGCGAGCTGGGACTGGAACAGCAGACCCGACTGCAGATCCGTGAGCGGCCAGACGTCCACAAGACCCGGGTACTGCTTCTCCCAGGCCTCGATCTCGCTCTGGCGCACCGGCACCAGCGGCACGTCGGACGGGGTGAGCCCGCCCGCGCCGGGCGTCACGGCATACCGGGCGATGCCTTCGAGGCCATCGCTCCACAGGTCCGCCAGTTCCTGGACCTCGTCGCGGGTGAGCAGACCGGCGGGGAAGTCGAACCGGGCTTCCAGCTCGGGGCCCTGCGGCCGGTCGGTGACGTACGCGTTGATGTCCACGGTCGCCATGGCAGGCATGCCCGGATCGGTCGCCGTGGCGAGACCGGCCGCGTCGGCCGCCTCCGTCCAGCCGAGGCCCTGGAGGTGTTCGGGCATGTCGGACGAGGAGAAACGCCCCAAGTAGTTGAAGGCGATCTGACCGGTCGAACGAGAGGCGAGAACCGCACCCGTCTCATCGTTGAGATACCTCAGCAGACCATAGCCAAGACCCTTGTCCGGGATCGCGAGCAACTGCTCCTTGACCGACTTGACCACCGCACCCGCGGCAGACCCACCCGCGAACGCCTCATCCAGATCCACCTCCCCGACATCGAGCCGCACCGGAAAAGCACTGGTGAACCAACCCACCGTACGAGACAGATCAGCCCCCGCAACCACACCCTCCTCCCGGCCATGCCCCTCCAACCGGAACAACACCGACGACTCATCCACACCCCGCACCCGCCGCCACCGCGCCACCGCCAACGCAAGCCCCGCCAACAGACCGTCATTGACCCCACCACGAAACGCCGCAGGCACCTCACCCAACAACACCCGCGTCACCGACGCCGGCAGCCGCAGGGACACGCTTTCGACCGTGGAGCGGACGTCGAGCCAGGGATCAAGGGGACGTGTCCCGAGCAGCGGGTCCGGGCCCTCCAGAATGTCCTGCCACAGCGGCAGTTCGCCGGATACGCGGTCGGCGCCCGCCGCCTCGTCACGCAGGGCGTGTGCCCAGCGCCTGACCGATGTCACCGGCGCGGTCAGCCCGGGCGCCTCACCCTCACGTATCCGACCCCAGGCCTCCGCCAGATCCGGCAGCAGAATGCGCCAGGACACCCCGTCCACCACCAAGTGATGCAACACGATCAACAACCGCCCCGCACCGGCGAACCACACGAACTGCGCCATCACCCCCGCCATCGGATCCAACCGGCCCGCCGCCGCATCCAACTCCCCCTGCACATCCCCACCGGACCCCACACGGCGGATCAGCCGCGCGGCATCGACCGACCCCGGGGCGGCGACCCGCAGCCCGTCGTCCGCAAGGCGGGAGCGCAGCACGTCATGACGGTCGAGAACGGCGCCGAGCGTCGCCGCGAGTCCGGCCTCGTCGATGCCCTCGGGCAGCTCCACGACGGTCGACATCGCGAACCGGTCGATGTCCCCGCCCAGTTCGAGCAGGTACTGGGCGATGGGCAGCAGCGGCATCCAGCCCTCGCCCGCTCCTTCCAGCTCCGCCAGAACCGTGCCCATGCCGTTCTGGGCGCTCGCCGCCGCGGCCAGTTCGGCGACCGTGCGCAGTTCGAAGACCTGCCGGGGGCTGATCTCGACGCCCTGGGCCCGCGCCCGCGCCACCACCTGGATGGAGCGGATGCTGTCGCCGCCCACCAGGAAGTAGTCGTCGTCGACCCCGACCCGGTCGAGACCGAGCACCTCCGCGTAGACCCCGGCAAGGACGGACTCCGCCACGGTTCGCGGCGCCCGGTAGTCGCCGCCGGTGAACACCGGTTCGGGCAGGGCCCCGAGGTCCGTCAGCCCGTCCGGCGTCAGGGGCAGCCGGGCCAGTACGACGAAGACCGAGGGGACCATCGCGTCCGGTACACGGCCCGTCAGGAACTCCCGCAGCTGCACCGCGGAGACGCCGGACGTGAAGTCCATGCTCTCGCCGGTGTCCCCGGCACCGTCCGGGACGACATAGGCGACAAGGCGTCGGCCGGTGCCTCCGCCGTCGTGCGTGACGGCGACCGCTTCGGCCACCGCGGGATGCCCGGTCAGGGCGGCCTCGACCTCGGTCAGGTCGATGCGGGTGCCCTGGACGGTCGCCTGCCGCCCGGCACCCGCCCGCACCGGTTCGGCCGCACCGACCGGCGCGTCGGGCTCCGAGACGAGCTGTCGCAGGGTTCGTACGAAGCGGGAGGTGATCTCTTCGGCAGTGGCCCTGTCGAAGAGGTCGGTGGCGTACTCGAGGCCGCCGAGCACACCGGTCCCGGGGACATCGGCCATCGTGAGGAAGAGGTCGAACTTGGCGGTCTCCGTGGCGACCGTGTTCAGCGCCACCCGCAGGCCACTCAGCTCGAAGTCCTCGCGCACGATGTTCTGCCAGCCGAACATGACCTGGAACAACGGGTGGTACGCGGTGGAGCGGTCCGGGTTGAGCAGCTCCACCAGCCGTTCGAAGGGGACGTCCTGATGGTCGTACGCCGTCAGCGCCTTGTGCCGGACCTGGTCGAGGACCTCGGTGAACGAGGGGTTGTCCGACGTCCGGACGCGCAGCACCCAGGTGTTGACGAAGAACCCGACCAGATCCGCGAGGGAGTCCTCGGTGCGGTTCGCGATGGGGGAACCGATGGTGATGTCGTCCCCGCCGCCGAGCTGCCGCAGCAGGACCGCGAACGCCGACTGCAGCACCATGGAGACGGTCGCCCCACGGGCCGTGGCCAACTCCTCCACCGCCGCTGCCAGTTCGGGGTCCAGTGCGAAGTCCACCATGTCACCGCCGTGGCTGGACCGGGCCGGCCTCGGGCGGTCGGTCGGCAACTGCAGCGGCTGCGGCACATCGGCGAGCTCGTCCCGCCAGTAAGCGGACTGGACGGCCGCCACGCTCGAAGGATCGGTCTCGTCGCCGAGCAGTTCGCGCTGCCACAGCGTGTAGTCCGCGTACTGCACCGGCAGCCCTGGCCATCGAGGTGCCTCGTTCTCGCTGCGCGCCGCGTAGGCGGTGCCCAGATCGCGCATCAGCGGCGGGATCGACTCGCCGTCACCGGCGATGTGATGGAGCACAAGGACCAGGACGTGATCGTGCGCACCGCAGCGCAGCACGCTCGCCCGTACGGGGAGTTCGGCGGAGATGTCGAACACGTGGGCCACCGCTTCGGCCACCGCACCGTCCACACCGGCCGGGTCGCTGTCGACGACGGGCATCGAGAGCGGCATCTCGTCGGCCGGGACGACCCGCTGGAACGGCACGCCGTTCTCGTCCTCGTCGATGAGCGTGCGCAGCGTCTCGTGGCGGGCCACCACGTCGCGCAGGGCGCTCCGGAGAGTCGGCACATCGAGCTCGCCGGTCAGCCGGAGTACGAGGGGCAGGTTGTACGTGGCCGACGGCCCTTCGAAGCGGTCGACGAACCACAGACGGCGCTGCGCGTACGACAGCGGTACCCGCGGCGGCAGCTGTGCGCGGCGCCGCAGCTCGGGCCGGGCCGACGTCCCGCCCGACAACTGCTCGACGATCCTCGCGACGGTGGGCGAGTCGAAGACGGCCCGTACCGCAACCTCCGCCCCGACGGTCGCACGGATGCGGCTGACGAGCCGGGTGGCCAGCAGCGAGTGCCCGCCCAGCGCGAAGAAGTCGTCGTCGATGCCGACACGCTCCACTCCAAGGACCTCGGCGAACAAGGTGCACAGGAGCTCCTCGCGAGGATTCCGCGGCCCCCTGCTCTCCTCCGCTCCGCCGAACTCGGGGGCGGGCAGTGCCGATCGGTTCAGCTTGCCGCTGGACGTCATCGGCAGTGAGTCCAGGAGCACGAAGGCCGAGGGAACCATGTGGCCGGGCAGCCCCGCTTCGGCGTGCGCGCGGAGCGTGGCCGTGAGCCCGTCGGTGTCGTCGGTCGCGGGGACCGCGTAGGCCGCGAGGAGCCGGCCGCCCGCTGCCGATTCACGCACGACCACCACGACCTGCTCGACATCCGGGTGGCCGCCCAGCACGCCCTCGATCTCACCGAGTTCGATGCGGAAGCCGCGGATCTTCACCTGGTCGTCGGAGCGGCCCAGGTATTCGATGCTGCCGTCGGTGCGCCGGCGCGCCACGTCACCGGAGCGGTACATCCGGCTGCCGGGTTCGCCGTACGGGTTGGCGACGAAGCGTTCGGCCGTCAGACCGGCCTGCCCGTGGTAGCCGCGGGCCAGGTGGGGTCCCGCGATGTGGAGGTCGCCCGCGCACCCGACGGGCACCGGGCGCAGCGCGTCGTCCAGCAGATACACCTGAGTGTTGGGAAGCGGACTGCCGATGGGCGGCAGGGCCGAACCGCTGAGCGGCGCGCTCAGCGTCGCCACGATGGTGCTCTCGGTCGGCCCGTACGCGTTGATCATGCGGCGGCCCTCGGACCAGCGTGCCACCAGGTCCCCGCTGGTGGCCTCGGCGCCCACCACGAGGGTGCGCAGATCGTCGAGACCCTCGGGGTCGAGGGTGGCCACCAGGGAAGGCACCAGGAGGGTATGGCTGATGCGCCGTTCCCTCAGGAAGCTCTGGAGCGCTTCGCCGACGACGGGGCCGTGCGGCGGCATGACGAGCGTCGCGCCGTTGGGCAGCGCCATCAGCACCTCCATGACGGCGCCGTCGAAGCTGGAGGAGGCGAACTGCAGGACGCGGCTGTCGGGAGTGACGCACAGCCGGTCGGCCATCGCGGCGGCCAGGTTGGCGACGCCGGCATGGGTCACGAGAACGCCCTTGGGGCGGCCGGTCGAGCCCGAGGTGTAGATGACATAGGCGAGGTCGTCGGTGCCAGGACCGTCGGGTACGGGGGTGGCCGGCTGCTGCGCGATCCGGTCACGGTCCTCGGTGAGGTCGACGACGACGGCGTCGGTGGGGCCAAGCCCGGTGCGCGACTGCCGCTCGCTCACCACGAGGCGGGCGCCCGAGTCGCCCAGCATGTACGCGAGCCGGTCGGCGGGGTACCCCGGGTCGAGCGGAACGTAGGCCGCGCCCGCCTTCATGATGCCGAGCAACCCGACGACGAGGTCCGCTCCGCGTTCGACGCACAGGCCGACCACGGACTCCCGGCCCGCGCCCAGCGCCCGCAGATGGTGAGCGAGTCGGTTGGCGCGCTCCTCCAGCTCGCGGTAGCCGAGCCGGACCTGTTCGTCCTCCACGGCGAGGGCGTCGGGGCGTTCGGCGGCCTGCGCCTGGACGAGTTCGGGGAAAGTGGCGGGCGGGACGTGGCGCGTGGTGGCGTTCCACTCGACGAGGACCTGGTGCAGTTCCGCCGAGTCGAGCACGTCGAGCTGCCCGGCCACGAGCTCGGGGTCCGACGCCAGTTGTCGCAGCACGCGCTCGAAGCGGCCGGCGATGGCGGACACCGTTTCGTGGTCGAACACATGGTGGTGGTACTGCAGCGCCAGCCGCAGATGGGGGTCGGCGTCGGCCGTCACCACCAGCGGGTAGTGGCTTCCGGTGAACGGGGTGATGCCGGTGATCGCGACGCCGGCCTCGCCGTGCGCCGCGCTGATCCCGGCCCGGTCGACCGGGTAGGACTCGAAGACGACGACGGTGTCGAAGAGCGTGGGCAGCCCGGCGGCCTGCTGGATGTCGGCCAGTCCGTAGTGGTGGTGGTCGAGCAGTGCGGCCTGCCGGTCCTGCAGTCCGCTCAGCAGGCCGGCGAGAGAGTCCCCGGGCGGGCAACTGACGCGTACCGGAAGGGTGTTGATGAACAGCCCCACCATCGTGTCCACGTCGGTGACCTCGGGCGGGCGGCCCGAGACCGTCGTGCCGAACACCACGTCACGCCGGCCGGTGAGACGGCTGAGGAGCAGACCCCAGCTGCCCTGCACCAGCGTGTTGAGGGTGATGCCCAGTTCCGCGGCGCGCCTGGTCAGGGTCCGCGCCAGTTCGGCGGGGACCGGGACGGCGACCTGCCCCACTTCGGTGTGGAGTTCCGAACCGGCGCCGGGGGCGAGGAGGGTGGGTTCGTCGATGCCGTCGAGTTCGTCCGCCCAGGCGTCGGCGGCCGCCGTACGGTCCTGCCGTGACAGCCAGGTCAGGAAGTCCCGGTACCCGCGCACCCTCGGCAGTACGGAGGCATCGCCCCCGGAGCCGTACAGCCGCAGCAGGTCCTGCATCAGCAGCGGCACGGACCAGCCGTCGATCAGCACATGGTGGGCCGTGAGGACGAGTTCCGACCGTTCCGGTCCGGTCGTCACCAGCGTCATACGCAGCAGCGGGGGCTCGGCGGGGTCGAAGTGGCGTGCTTGGTCCTCCGCCAGGAACCTGCTCATCGCCTGTGCACGCTCGTCCTCGTCCGCACCGCTCATGTCGAGGTGCTGCCACGGCAGCTCCACTCCGTCGAGCACCAGCTGGACCTGGTCACCGGCGGCGTTCGCCGTGAACGCGGTGCGCAGGTTGGCGTAGCGGTCGAGCAGCGCCTGCCCGGCGGCCCGCATCCGGTCCGGGTCCACCCGTCCGGACAGGTGGTGGACCATCTGCATGTGGTAGGCGTCGAACGTGGTGTCGGCCAGCAGCGCGTGGAACAGCAGACCCGATTGCAGGGCGGTCAGCGGCCAGGCGTCCACAAGACCCGGGTACCGCTTCTCCCAGGCCTCGATGTCGCTCTGGCGCACCGACACCAGCGGCACGTCGGACGGGGTGAGCCCGCCCGCGCCCGGCGTCACGGCATACCGGGCCAGGCCTTCGAGGGCGGTGCACCACAGATCGGCAAGTTCTTGTACGTCCTCGCTGGACAGCACACCGGTGGGGAAGGCGAACCGGGCACTGAGCTGCGGCCCCTGCCCGTCGTCGGTCACCAGCGCGTTCACGTCGAGCAGGGACAGCGCCGGCATGTCGGCGTCCATCTCCGGGATCAGCTCGCCCGTGCCCGGGGAGCGGGTCCAGCCGAGGCCCTGGAGGTGTTCGGGCATGTCGGACGAGGAGAAACGCCCCAAGTAGTTGAAGGCGATCTGACCGGTCGAACGAGAGGCGAGAACCGCACCCGTCTCATCGTTGAGATACCTCAGCAGACCATAGCCAAGACCCTTGTCCGGGATCGCGAGCAACTGCTCCTTGACCGACTTGACCACCGCACCCGCGGCAGACCCACCCGCGAACGCCTCATCCAGATCCACCTCCGCGACATCGAGCCGCACCGGAAAAGCACTGGTGAACCAACCCACCGTACGAGACAGATCAGCCCCCGCAACCACACCCTCCTCCCGGCCATGCCCCTCAAGCCGGAACAACACCGACGACTCATCCACACCCCGCACCCGCCGCCACCGCGCCACCGCCAACGCAAGCCCCGCCAACAGACCGTCATTGACCCCACCACGAAACGCCGCAGGCACCTCACCCAACAACACCCGCGTCACCGCCGCCGGCAGCCGTACCCACAGGCTCTCCAGCGTGGACTGGACATCGACGGCGGGGTCCAGGGCACGCGCCCCGAGCAGCGGGTCGGGGCCCTCGACGACCGAGCGCCACAGGGCGAGCTCCGCCACTCGCTCCGCACCGACGGCATCGTCCGCCAGGGCGTGTGCCCAGCGCCTGACCGATGTCACCGGCGCGGTCAGCCCGGGCGCCTCACCCTCACGTATCCGACCCCAGGCCTCCGCCAGATCCGGCAGCAGAATGCGCCAGGACACCCCGTCCACCACCAAGTGATGCAACACGATCAACAACCGCCCCGCACCGGCGAACCACACGAACTGCGCCATCACCCCCGCCATCGGATCCAACCGGCCCGCCGCCGCATCCAACTCCCCCTGCACATCCCCATCGGACCCCACACGGCGCATGAGTGCCCGTATGTCCGTGGACCCCGGGGGGTCCACCTCCATGGCGCCGTCCACAAGGCGGGAGCGCAGCACGTCGTGACGGTCGAGAACGGCGGCCAGCGTGCTCACGACCCCGTCCTCGTCGATGCCGTCCGGCAGATCCACCACGGCGGACATCGCGAACCGGCCGATGCCGCCCCCCAGTTCGGTCAGGTAGCGGGCGATCGGCGTCAGCGGCATGCGTCCGACGCCACCGCCCTCGAGCTCCTGCAGCGTGGTGGCCTCACCGGTGCGCTCGCCGACCACGGAGGCCAGCTCGGCCACGGTTCGGCACTGGAAGATCTCGCGCGGGGTGACCTCCACACCCTGCGCCCGGGCCCGCGACACCACCTGGATGGAGCGGATGCTGTCCCCGCCGACGGCGAAGAAGTCGTCGTCGACCCCGACCCGGTCGAGACCAAGCACCTCCGCATAGACCGCGGCGAGAACCTCCTCCCGCGCGGAGCTCGGCGCCCGGTAGGTCTCGCCCGTGAACTCCGGCACCGGCAGCGCGGCCCGGTCCAGCTTGCCGTTCGGGGCGAGCGGAAGCTGGTCCAGCATCACGAAGGCGGACGGGACCATGAACTCCGGCAGCCGCTCGGAGACGAAGGCCCGCAGCTCCGCCACCGACACTCCGGCGGTCAGGTCGACCTCGAGTTGCCCGAGGCTCTCGACGGTGCCGCCGCTCGCGCCCGTGGAGACCACGTAGCCCACCAGTTGTCTGCCGCCGGGGCGGTCGTAGGTGGTCACCACCGCCTGTGCCACGCCGGAGTGGGCGGTCAGCGCGGCCTCGACCTCGCCCGCCTCGATCCGGAAGCCCCTGACCTTCATCTGTGCGTCGTCACGGCCGGCGAACTCCAGCTGCCCCTCGGCGTTCCAGCGCGCGAGGTCCCCGGTGCGGTACATGCGCTCCCCGGGCGGCCCGAAGGGGTCGGCCACGAAGCGCTCCGACGTCAGTCCGGCCCGGCCGTGATAGCCCCGGCCCACCGCGCCCGCGACGTACAGCTCTCCCACGACGCCCGGCGGTACCGGGGTCAGTCCCGGCCCCAGCACATAGGTCCGCATGTTGCCCAGCGGCACCCCGATCGGCGCACTGCCGGAACTGTCAGGTCCGGACTCCTGGGGGGCGACGTAGGTGGTGGCGTAGAAGCTCTCGCTCTGCCCGTAAGCATTGATGACCCGTACGCCCGGGAAGGCGTCCCGCACCCGTCGGACGAGGGACGCGGGCAGTGCCTCACCGGCGAACACCACGCTGTCGACCGTGGTCTTGCCCGCGATGTGGTCGATGAGCTCGCTGAAGACCGAGGGGACCGTGCTGATCACACTGCCCGCCCAGCCGCCCTCCTCACCCAAGGTCAGCACGTCGCGGACGACCTCTACGGTGCCACCGCTGGCCAGGGTGGTGACGATCTCGAACACCGACACGTCGAAGTTGACGGACGTCCCGGCGAGCATCCGCGATCCGGGCACCAGGCCCACGGACGACGCAAGGCGGGTCACACCGTTGACCACGCCGTGGTGGGTGATCGCGACGCCCTTGGGCGTCCCCGTGGAACCCGAGGTGTACATCACGTACGCCACGTTGTCCGGCCGGGGCGGCACGGCGGGGCGCTCTGCCGGGCCGCTCGTCAGATCGATCTCGTCGAGGTGGACGCGGGGAGTGCCGGAGTCCGGCAGCACGCCCGCGGTGCTCGTTTCGGTCAGGATCAGCTGCGGCCGCGCCTCGGAGAGGATGAGGCCGAGTCGTGCGCTGGGGTAGCGGGGGTCGATGGGCAGATACGCGGCACCGCACTTGAGGATGCCGAGCAGCCCGGCCACCAGGTCCGCGGAGCGGGGCAGCGCCAGGCCGACAAGCGTCTCCGGACCGGCGCCGCGCAGGGCGAGTTCGTGGGCGATCCTGTCGGCACGCGCGTCGAGCTGCGCGTACGTCAGTTCCTGCGAACCGGACACGACCGCTATCGCGTCCGGCGACAGAGCGGCCCGGCGCGCGAAGAGTTCGGGAACGGTCACGTCGGGCGTGTGGGCCGCCGTGTCGTTGCGTCCCGCGAGCAGCTCGTACTCGGCCGGTGCCAGGACGTCCACCGCGCCGAGCCGCGCGTCCGGCTCGGCCACGAGCTGCCTCAGCACCCGTACGAAACGCTCGCCCGTCTGCGCCACGGTCGCCCGGTCGAAGAGATCGGTCGCGTACTCCAGGGTGCAGCGCAGGCCCTGCTCGACGACCGCGAAGTTGAACTCCAGGTCGAACTTGGCCGTCTGCGTGGGAACGGCCTCGAGCCGCGCGGTCAGGCCCGGCAGATCGAGATCGAGGTGGGCGCTGCCCTGCCAGCTGAACATCACCTGGAAGAAGGGGTGGTAGGCCGTGGAGCGCTCGGGGTTCAGGGCCTCGACGAGCCGCTCGAAAGGCACCGCCTGGTTGTCGTAGGCGTTCAGGGCCTTGTCCTGTACCTGCTCGAGCACGTGGCCGAGGGACGGGTTGCCCGACAGGTCGGTCCGCAGCACCCAGGTGTTGACGAAGAAGCCGACCAGGTCCGTCAGCGCCTCGTCGGTGCGCCCGGCGATGGTGGACCCGATCGTGATGTCCTCGCCCGCGCCCAGGTGGTGCAGCAGTACGGCCAGAGCCGACTGCATCGCCATCGACAGCGTCAGGCCGCGCGCACGGGCCAGTTCCCCGACCGCCGCGGTGAGTTCGGAGTCGATCGTGAACTCGACCGCCTCACCACGGTGGCTGGCCTCCGACGGCCGCGGGTGGTCCGTCGGCAGCCGCAGCTGCTGCGGCGCCCCGGCAAGCTCGTCGCGCCAGTAGCCGAGCTGGGTGGACAGCACGCTTCCCGGGTCGTCGCCCTCCCCGAGCACCTCCCGCTGCCACAACGTGTAGTCGCCGTACTGCACGGGCAGTTCGGGCCACTGCGGCTCCTCGGACCGCAGCCGGGCCGCGTAGGCGGTGGCCAGGTCGCGGCCGAGCGGCGCCATCGACTCGCCGTCGGCGGCGGCATGGTGCACGACAAGCACCAGTGCGTGCTCCTCGGGGCCGCTGCGCAGCACCTGTGCCCGCACCGGGATCTCGGTGGAGAGGTCGAACCGGTGAGAGGCCGCCCGGGCCACCAGGGCATCGATGCCGGCGGATCCCACCTCGACGACCGGCACGGCCGACAGCAGGCCCTCGGCCGGCTGGACCAGTTGCACGGGCATACCGAAGGCGTCCTCGACGAACAGCGTGCGCAGGCTCTCGTGCCGGGCGACGACGTCGCGCAGCGCGGCGGAGAGCGCGCTCACGTCCAGCGCCCCGCTCAGACGCAGCACGAACGGGATGTTGTACGTCGCTGAAGGCCCCTCGAACCGGTCGATGAACCACAACCGCCGCTGCGCAAAGGACAGAGGGATCATTTCGCGTCTACTCCTCGATCGGTCATCCTGCGCGGACATGGACGGCGGCCGGATCATGCTCGGGCCTCAGCGCCAATCGCGCATGACAGTTCGGCGGTCGTGGGTTCTGGAAGCTCGGCTCTGGAAGCTCGAAGGAATGCGGTCCGGATTCCCGTTTCACATCGCACTGCGCCGCATCCTTGATTTCACGGGCGGCAGCGGGATTCCCACGTCGAATACTTTCCGGTCTGCGTGCTGTGGGGTCAAGCAAATGCACCGCCGGTGAGCACCCCGCCCAGCCGGATCATGTCCTGTCGACAGGACGCCGGTCCCCGGCAGGGCTGCTCACCCGCGGCTGTTTCGCGCTTCGGTCAGTTCGCTCCCTGCCGCTCGAGGATCTCCGCCATCCCGGCCACGGTCGGGTTCTCGTAGAGTTCCTGCGTCGCGACACGGACCGCGAACATGTCATCGACCAGCGTGAGCAGACGAGTTGCCCGGATCGAATTGCCTCCGAGGTCGAAGAACGAATCCTCCCTGCCGATTTCCGGCCGGTTGAGGGAGTTCGACCAGAGGGCCGCGACACGGCGCTCCAGATCGGTCTCGGGCGCCGTGAACCGTCGGCTCTTCTTGTCGGGCGCGGCGTCGAGCAGCAGTCGGGCGGCGTCCACAGCACCGCTCATGTCTCGCGGAATGTACGGCACTTCGACCAGACGCACCGGCACCTGACTGTCACGTATGCTCGGCGCGACAGCCGCACGGACCGTCTCAGGTTCGACCCCGTCGGCGGTGTAGGCGACGAGAATCTCGCTGGCCCGCAGCTGCTCGGGAACCAATTCGTCGACGATGGACGGATTCGCCAGGTCGAGGCCGACGATCAGCGAATGATGGGGCGCCGCGACGGCGTCGAGAAACAACCTCAATCCGTCGGCAGGTTCGATGGAACGGAATCCACGGCTGCGGGCCGGTGCGTCCGACTGCGTGCGGTTCATTCCTATGCCGGTCCACATGCTCCAGGACAGACACTGCACTGCACGACGGCGTTCGTAGTACCAGTGGTCGGCAAATCCGATGAGGAATCCGTTGGCCGCGGAATAGGCACCGAAGGAATGTCCGCCGAATTGCCCGTTGACGGAACCGAAAAGCACGAGCGAGGCGTCCGGGCGTACGGCGAGGACATCTGCCACGGCCAGTGTTCCGGCGACCTTGGCGCGGTACTGGACGGCGAAGCTCTCCGGCGACTCACGCGCGACCGTGTGCTGTTCGAGGTCGGCCCACTGACCGGTCGGATCGGCTCCCGCCAGGTGCAGCGCGCCGTCGAGCGGCCGCCCCCAGCGTGCCTCGGCCTCGGCGACCGCCCCTGCCAGGGCTGCCGTGTCGGCGACATCGACCTGCTGGTACACGACATCGCCGAGTGCGGCCAGTTCGGCGAGGCGGCCGGACTTCTCGCCATCGGCCGGCGAGCGGCCCACGAGTAGCAGCCGGGCCCCGTAGACGGCAACGAGGTAGGACGCGATGTCCTGTGCGATACCGCCGAGCCCGCCGGTGACCAGATACGTTCCGCCCGCGATCACGGGCGGCGCAGCGGTGTTCGGCCCGCTGTCCTCCCCGACGGGGGACAGTCGCGGTTGCCACCGCCGTCCTTGCCGTGCGGCGATGACCCCCGCGTGCTGCCGGTCGGCGAGTTCGGTGCGTACGGCCTGCGCCCACGCGCCGGTGTCGGCCGGCAGGTCGAGCTGGCGGATCGTCAGCGAGGCGCTCTCACTGACCGCGGTTCGTACGAGTGCGGGCAGGGCGCAGGTACCGAGGTCGACGCTGTCGCCGTCGTGCACGCGGACCGAGCCCGCGGTGAGGACGAGCAGCAGCGGATGATCTGACTCCGCATCGGTGAGCGCCCCGACCAGGGAGGTCACATCGGCGGTCGCCGCCGTGAGCCGGGAGAGGGGGTCTGAACCGGGCGCCGGAAGCAGGGCATGCACGACCGTCGACACCGGACCGTGCGCCGAGGTCACCGCGGTGAGCAGCCGCCGCAGCTCCGCCCTGTCGTCCGTCCTGACGCGGTAGCGGTCCGGCGCCTCCTCGGCGAACGCCTCGCCGCGACGGACGGTGACGAACGGCCCGTCGATGTCCAGGAGGCGCAGGTCGTCGTCCTCGGCGAACACGATCCTTACCCCGCGGTCGCCGCCCGTCGCCTCGGCGGCCGGGGGTGCTTCGGCCCACTGCCGCCGGAAGAGCCAGGTGTCCGGCTGTTCCTGCTCCTGCCGGTCACCGATCACCCGGCCGGCGTAGGTTCCGGCGCGCAACTCGTCCACGAGCGCGCCCCGCTGGATCTTTCCGCTCCCCGTCTTCGGGAACTCCGCCTCGGTGACGGGGACCAACAGGTCGGGTGCGATACCGACTTCGCGTACGAGGGTGGCGCGTACCGCCTCGGTGGCCACGGAGAGCGCGTCGCTGTCCCACTGGAGCGGCACGAAGAAGACCACGAGCTGATCGGAGCCCGCGCCGGGCTCACGCACACCGGCCGCGGCGGCAAAGGTGACGCGCACTCCGTCGACCTGCTCGACGACGCTCTCGATCTCGTGCGCCATGTAGTTGATGCCGCGCACGATGATCTGGTCCTTCTTGCGGCCCGCGATCACGACCTCGCCCCGGTGCACGAACGCGAGGTCACCGGTGCGGAACCAGCCGTCCTCGTCGTACGACTCGCGATTGGCGTCCTCGTTCGCGTAGTAGCCGTGCATCATCGTCAGGCCGCGGATGCGCAGCTCGCCGAGGCGCCCCTCGGGCACCACCGCACCGGTGTCGTCCACGACGCGGATCCGCACTCCGGGAAGGGGGCGTCCCACCGAGGAGAGCACCACGGCGTCCTTGTCGAGCGGGTCGACGTGACGGATGTTCCCGCTCAGCGAGGAAGGGTCGACGGAGACGGTGCCCGCGCCCCTGTCATCGAGGTGCTGGCGGGCGTACGTGACCCCCGAGCACGTCTCCGACATGCCCCACACCGGCCGCATGGCGTCGGCGGGCAACCCGTGCGGAGCCAGCAGCTCCAGGAACCGGTGGCTGGTCGACGCGACCACCGGTTCACCGGCGTTGGTGATCTCGCGCAGACAGGACAGGTCCCACGACCGCTGTGTGCGGATCTCCTCGGCGCGTTCGTTGGCCATGGCGAAGGCGAAGTTCGGCGCCCAGGTGTTCGTGGCGCGGTATCGGTCGACCCAGTCGAGCCAGAGCAGCGGGTCGCCCAGCGAGTGCTCGATCTTGGCGTTGATGTGCAGGCACCGCAGGAACACGTCGCGGACGTTGTACATGGCGACCGTGACATGGTCGAACGGCATCCAGATGAGGCTGATGTCGTCACCGGTCAGGCCGCAGTGCTCGGCGACGGCCAGCGACCTGGCGACGACGCTCGCGTTGGTGTGCTGCACGCACTTGGGCACACCCGTGCTCCCCGAGGTGAGGAGGTTGAGCACGGGCGATTCGGGGGTGGCATCGAACCACGCGGTGTCGGGCGGGCAGGCGGCCAGCTCGCCGACGGTCAGGATGCGCACCTCGGGTTCGCTCCAGAGCTCCCGTACCCCGGCGAGCGCGCCCGCGGTGGCGTCGTCGGTGAGGAGCACGGGGCGGCCGAGCAGGTGCCAGGCGTTGTGGAGTTTCCTGTTGGTCTCGTTCGGCGTCCGGTACGTCGTGGCGACGCCGACCGGGGTCGGCACGAATCCGCCGAGCACACAGGCCCAGAAGGCGGTGAGATAGGCCTTGTTGTCGTCGAACTGGAACAGTGCGGCGTCGCCGGGGCGCAGACCGGCGGCGCGGAGTCCGGCCAGCACGCGTTCGGCTTCGGCAAGCAGCGCGGGATAGGTCTGGAACACGTCTTCATTGCCCTTGGTGATGAAGATCGTGCCTTTGTCCGGCGCGAGTTCGGCCGCCGCGCGCAGAGCCTCCTGCAGGGTGCGGGGTGCGCCGTCCGGGATGCTCAGAGGACCGCCGTCGAGGTCGGCCGGTGCCGCATCCATGAGTGCGGGCTCCCGCGGGGCCTGGTCGGCAGCGCGCTGAGGCGCCGCTGCCCGCACGCCCTTGCGGACCACGGCGACCGCGTCGTCGACGCCGGGGACCTTCAGGGCGGCTGCGGTGATGTCGTCGAGAGCGCCGACCGCGTCCGGGGCCGTCATGCGGTCCTCCCGTTCACCGCGGGGGCCAGCATCTTCCCGGCGATGAGGGAGATCACTTCCGCGGGTTTCTCCAGAAAGTAGAAATGACCGCCCGGATAGAAGTGAGTGCTGCATCCGGCGTTCGTCTGCCTGCTCCACTCGCCGGCCGTCTCCTTCGGCGCCCGGGGGTCGCAGTCGCCTGCCAGGACGGTGATCGGGCAGTCGAGCGGGGGCTGGGGGGCCGTGGTGTGGCGCTCCCAGAGGCCGAAGTCGGCACGGAGCACCGGGAGGAGGGAGGCCATGACGAATTCGTCACGGACGATCTCTTCGTCGATGCCGCCGAGTCCGACCATTTCGGCGTGGAACTCGTCCTCGGGGAGGTCGTGCAGCTGTCGGATCCCGGTCACGCCCGGGGCCGGCTGTGCGGAGAGGAACAGCTGCTCCGGGCCCTGACGCCCCTGGGCACGCAGCGCCTTGGCCAGTTCGAAGGCGAGTGCCGCGCCGCAGGAATGGCCGAAGAAGGAGAACGAGCCGCTCAGGACGGGGCGCAGTGCGTGGGTGAGCACGTTCACGAGCGGTCCGACCTCGGTGAACGGCTCCTCGGCGATGCGGTTCTGGCGGCCGGGCAGCTGCACGGCGACCAGTTCGATCTCCTCCGGGAGTGCCGGGGCCCAGTCGGTGTACGTGGTCGCGCCCGCTCCCGCGTGCGGGAAGCAGATCAGCCGGTGGCGGCTCCGGGGTTGCCTGGCACGCCAGATGTACGGGGTTTCGGAGACAAGTTCCGTGCTCTGTACGGTCATTGCTTGAGGCTTCCTAACTCCTCTTGCGCAAGCGGGGACCGCTCGCTGTGGCGATGTCGTCCCAGTGCGAGGCCAGTTCGGCGATGGTCGAGTGGAGGAAGACGGACCGAATGGAGACCTCGGTCCCGAGCTCGTTGCGAATCCGGCCGATCAGCCGTGTCGCGAGCAGGGAGTTTCCGCCAAGCGCGAAGAAGTCGTCGTCGACACCGACCTGGTCGCGTCCCAGGACGTCGGAGAACAGCCGGGTCAGGAGTTCCTCGCGCTCGTTGCCCGCCGTCCGGCGTTGTTCGCCTGCGGCTTCGGGCAGAAGCTTGTGATCGAGCCGCCCGTTCGCGGTCGTGGGCAGCCGGTCCAGAGCCACGACCGCCAACGGCACGACGCGGTCGGGCAGCTGCCTGGCGACGAACGCCCGCAGCTCGTCGGTGGCGATCTCCACGGTGCCGGTGGCCACCACGTAGCCGACGTTTCCCTCTCCGGCCGCGACGACCGCGGCCCGGGCCACGTCGGGATGGGTCAGCAGGACGGTCTCCACCGCCTGCCGTGCGGCCCTCGCGCCGGGGTCGTCGAGCTGCTGCGGCCGTCCGTCGGCGGTGAGCCGCGCACGCACACCGGTCCGGTACATGCGCGAGCCCGCCGCGCCGAACGGATCCGCGACGAACCGCGCCGCGGTGTCCGAGCCGTGCCCCGGCCGACCGCGCCCGAACTCCCCGGCCACGTACAACTCGCCCACGGCGCCCGGCACGGTCGGTGCGAGGGAGGGGCTGAGCACATGGACGCGCGTGGGGTCGACGGGCGTGCCGTGCACTTCCAGGATGCCCTTGCGCACCTCGACCGTGCGGCCCGCGCAGAGGGCGAGCAGGAGGTCCGTCGGCCTCGTTCCGGGGCCGGTCTCCAGCGGTGCGGCGAACACGAAGCGGGGGACACCGGCGGCAAGACCACCATAGGTGAGCGCCACGCCGTACGGCTGCGCCGACGCGTCCGGTACGTATGCGACGAGAGCCAGGTGACCGGGCAGCGGGTGACCCCGACGGACACCGTCGGCAGGGGCGCTGTCCACGATGTCGGGCGCGATGTCGATCCGGGGCAGATCTCCCCACAGCGGGCCGTCCGCCGCCTTGTCGATCAGCACCGCCACCGGTTCGGCGTCGCGCAGAACCGCCTGCGACCACTGCGGCGGGTCCTTCGGGTCGATGGGCAGCACGCAGGCGCCTGCCTTCAGGACGGCGAGCAGTGCCGCGGCCTGGTCGACCGGGTCGGAGCAGCAGACCGCCACCACGGAGTCCGGGCCACAGGCGCTGCCGACGAGTTCGTCGGCGATGCGGTCGGCCCGGGAGTTCAGCTCCCGCCGGAGGGTCGGCACGCCGTCGACAAGGAGCGCGACGGCGTCCGGGGCCGCCTCCGTCAGCCGTGTGAACGACGTCGGGATCAGCTCGTCGGGGATGTGACCGGTCGTGGACGCGGACCGTTCCTCCCGCGTGAGAACCGCCGTCTCGCCGACCCGGCCGTGTGGATCGGCGAGGAAGGCCCGCAGCACCCGGAGCAGCCTGGCGCCGGTACGAGCCGCCGTGTCCCGGTCGGCGGCACTGTGCTTGTACTGCAGGCGCAGCCGGAGGCAAGGGTCCTGCTCCGCCATCACGACGAACGGGTAGTGCGATCCGGCGATGTTGCGGAAGGCGGGGACCGAAAGACCGGCGGCGGCGCTCGCCGCGGCGATTCCGGCATGGTCGAACGGATAGGACTGGAACACGACGAGGGTGTCGAAGAGCGCTCCGAGCCCGGTCGCCTCGTGGATGCCGGCCAGACCGCAGTGGTGGTGCTCCAGCAGGTCGGCCTGCGAGGTCTGCAGTTCGGTCACGACGTCGGTGAGGGTCTTCCACGGTGCGCAACTGACGCGTACGGGCACGGTGTTGATGAAGAGACCGACGCTCGTGTCCACACCGGCGAGCGCGGGCGGGCGGCCGGAGACAGTGGTGCCGAACAGGACGTCGGTGCTTCCGGTGAGTTCGGCGAGCACGATCGCCCATGCCGCCTGCACGACGCTGTTGAGCGTGCTGCCCGCTGCCAACGCCCGGGCGGCGAGGCCCTGCGCCTCATCGGGAGTGAGGTCCAGGTCCAGTTCACCGAAACCGACGGCGCCGTCCGCGACTCCGTCCACGGTCGCGGCCGGCGCGAGCAGGGTCGGCTCGGTGACGCCTTCGAGGGCGCGCGCGTGCACCCGGACCGACTCGTCGTGGTCGCGCAGCGCGAGCCAGGAAAGGAAGTCCTTGAAGGAACGCGGCTTCGGCAGGGCGTGGGCGCCGGTGCCGTCGGCGGCGTACAGCTCAAGGAGTTCGCGCAACAGGAGCGGTTCGGACCAGCCGTCGAAGAGGATGTGATGCGCGCTGAGAACCAGTTCGGTGCGGTCGGTGCCGATACGGACCAGGGCCATCCGCATCAGCGGAGGCGTCGCCGTGTCGAACGGCACGGTCCGGTCCTCGGCGAGGAAGCGTTCGAACTCCTCGTCGGTCAGCCGGACCTCGCGCCAGGGCAGCGCCACCTGCTCGACGACCAGCTGTACGACGTCCCCGGCGGCATTGGACACGTAGGCGGTGCGCTGGCCGGCGTGCCGGTCGAGCAGGGCTTGCCCCGCGGCCCGCATCCGCGAGGCGTCGACGGCTCCCTCGAACCCGAAGACCAGCTGCACCTGGTAGGTGTCGACATCGGTCTCCGCCAGCATCGTGTGATGCAGCAGGCCGGACTGCAGCGGGGTCAGCGGCCATGCGTCCACCAGGCCCGGATACTGCTTCTCCCACGCCTCGAGCTCGCCCTGCCCGACGGAGACCAGCGGCACGTCCGAGGGCGTCAGGCCCCCTGCTCCGGGCGCGGCGGTGTGCCGGGCAAGGCCTTCCAGCGCGTCCTGCCACAGTCCGGCAAGGTCGCGGACCTCGGCCGGGGACAGCACTCCGGCGGGGGCGCCGAACACCGCGCCGAGCCGGGGCCCTTCGGCGGTGTCGGTCACCGTCGCGTTGATGTCCACCTCGCAGAGCGCGGGCATGGCCGCGTCGTGTCCCGCGTCCAGCTCGGCCAGTTCGGTGAACTCGGCAAGATCGGCCGTCTGGGTCCAGCCGAGGCCTCGCAGCTCCTGGGGCATGTCGGCGGCCGAGAAGCGCCCCAGGTAGTTGAACCCGATCTGGCCCATCGTGTGCCCCCGCAGCACCTCGGAGGTCTCGGGGTTCAGATACCGAAGGAGCCCGTATCCGAGGCCTCTGCCGGGCACGGCGAGCAGCTGTTCCTTGACCGCCTTGACCACGGCGCCGGCGGCGGGACCACCCGCGAACGCCTCGTCGAGGTCGATGCCTGCCAGGTCCAGGCGCACCGGGAACACACTCGTGAACCAGCCCACGGTGCGGGAGAGGTCCGCGCCGGGCACGGCGTCCTCCTCGCGGCCGTGGCCCTCCAGCCTCAGCAGCGTCGAAGGCTCCTGCACTCCCCTGCCGCGGCGCCATTTGGCGACCGCGAGGGCCAGTGCGGCGAGGAGCGCGTCGTTGACTCCGCCCTGGAAGGCCGCGGGCACCGCGGTCAGCACTGCCTCGGTCACCGGCACCGGCAGTTGTACCCGCACCTTCTCCACCGTCGACTGCACATCCACGGCCGGGTCGAGCCTGCGTGTCCCGAGGACCGGGTCGGGCCCGTCGACGATGGATCCCCACTGCGCCAGCTCCGCCACCCGTTCCGGTCGCGACGCCTCGTCGACCATGGCGTGCGCCCAGCGCCGCACCGAGGTCGCGGGCTGCGGCAGCTCGGGGGTCCGCCCGGCCTTCACCGCCTGCCAGGCAGCGGCGAGGTCGGGCATCAGGATCCGCCACGACACCCCGTCGATCACCATGTGGTGGAAGCCGACCAGCAACCTGCCGGGACCGGTCGGCGGCCGGAACCACACGAACTGCGCGACGGTACCGGCCGTCGGGTCCAACCGCCCTGCCAGCGCGTCGAGTTCTCCCACGAGCATGTCCCGCCAGGACTCGCCCGTCCACCGGCCCTCGCAGGCCACGGACCGGATCAGCGATTCCACGTCCACCGAGCCCGGCTGCCCGACGGTCATTTCGTCGGGCAGCAGCCTCGCGCGCAGCAGGTCGTGCCGGTCGAGCACAGCGGTGAGGGTCGCGGCAAGGCCGTCGTGGTCGATGCCGTCGGGGAGTTCCAGGACCACCGCCTGCAGCAGCCGGTCGAAGCCCGGCCCCACCTCCTGGATCCAGTGCGCCACCGGCATCAGCGGCAGCTGCCCGACGCCTCCGCCGGCGAGCTCGGCAAGTACCGGCCCCCGGCCCGCCACCGCGTTGACAGCGGCGGCCTCGGCCAGCTCGGCCACGGTCCTGTGCCGGAAGATCTCCCGCGAGTTGACCAGTACGCCCTGGGCCCTGGCCCGCGACACCACCTGGATGGACTGGATGCTGTCGCCGCCGAGGGTGAAGAAGTCGTCGTCGATACCGACGCGGGCCCGGCCGAGCACCTCGGCGAAGACCCCCGTCAGGATCTCCTCGTCGGGCGTCAGGGGCGCCCGGTAGTCGGCGCCCGTGAACTCGGGTGCCGGCAGCGCCGCGCGGTCCAGCTTGCCGTTCGCCGTCAGCGGCAGCCGGTCGAGGACGACGACGGCCGCAGGGACCATGAACTCCGGCAGTCGCTCCGCCACGAACTCCCGCAGCTCGCCCGGCAGGACGTCGGAACCGGACGCGGTGCCGCCGTCCTGGGCGGGCACCACATAGCCGACCAGCTGTTTGGCCGTGCCGGTGCCGCGGTCCTCGCGGGCGACCACGGCCGCGTGCGAGACCGCCGGGTGCGCAAGGAGTGCCGTCTCGATCTCGCCCGGTTCGATCCGGAAGCCGCGCACCTTCACCTGCGCGTCCGCGCGGCCCTGATAGACGAGATCGCCTTCGGCGTCGCGCACCACCAGGTCCCCGGTCCGGTACATCCGTTCACCGGCGGCGCCGAAGGGGCAGGCGACGAAGCGCTCCGCTGTCTGCGCCGACCGGTGCAGATAGCCGCGCGTCACTCCCGTACCGGCGACGTACAGCTCCCCCGGCGTGTCCGGTGCGACCGGCCGCAGCCGCGCATCGAGCACATAGCCGTGCATGGCGTCCAAGGGACGCCCGACAGGGACCTCCGCGGCCGCGGGGGCGGCGGGATCGATCCGGTGGCTCGTGGCGAAGACCGTGGTCTCCGTGGGCCCGTAGCCGTTCACGAACACCGTTCCCGGGCAGGCCGCGACGGCCTCCTTGACCGCGGTCGGTGAGACACGGTCGCCGCCGACCCACACTTCCCGGAGGCCGGTCAGGCAGTGCGCGTCCTCCTCGACAAGAAGGTTGAACAGCGCGCTCGTGAGCCAGACCGCCGTGACATCGTGGCGTGCGACCTGCTCCGCCAGGACGTCCGGGGTCAGGTCCTCGGACGGGCCCACGACGACCCGGCCGCCGTTCAGGAGCGGCACCCACAGTTCGTAGACAGAGGCGTCGAAGGCCAACGGCGAGTGCAACAGCACCCGTTCATGCGCGCCGCCGTGCCAGCGACCGTCCGCCGCGAGACCCACCACATCACGGTGGGTGGCTCCGATGCCCTTGGGAGTGCCCGTCGATCCGGATGTGTAGATCACGTACGCGAGTCGGGACGGGTGCTCCACGGGGGCGGGCCTTGGGGCGTCGGCCCCCAGCTCTTCCAGCTCCTTCGGCTCCACGGCGGGGCAGGAACCGGGCAGGCCGTCGGTCGCGCCCGCGGTGGTCAGCAGGAGGACCGGCCGCGCGTCGCGGAGCATGAACTCGACCCGCTCGGCCGGGTAGTCGGAGTCCATCGGCAGATAGGCGGCGCCGGCCTTCAGTACGCCGAGGAGGGCGACGACGGCATCGGGGGATCGCGGCAGGGCGACCGCGACGACCGACTCCGGGCCGACGCCGCGCAGGACCAGGCCACGCGCCAAAAGGCCGGACCTGGCGTCGAGTTCGCGGTAGGTCAGCGAGCTGTCGTCGGACGCCACCGCTATCGCGTCCGGGGCCAGCTGGACCTGCCGCCCGAACAACGCGGTAATGGTCGCTTCATGGACCCGTTCACCCATGTCATTCATCGCCGTCAGCGACCGGTCCCGCTCCAACGGATTGTGCACATCCATCACCCCACGCGAACAAGCGGATCGGAGAATCGGTTCACATCACCAAGCTGCCCACGGCATGAATTGCCGGACAGGAAAGTCTCTGGTCGTACCCCCGATGAAATTAATGAGGCGCGTCGTTCAATCCCAGGACTTCCCACACCTTCATACGTGCGGGCTGCCGGGTCAAGCGTGGCGTAGGCCCTGACGCCGTGTCCGCGACGGCATGGTGTCCCGTCGACAGGACACCTGAATCCCTTTACGGTGTGGCGGGCGAGGTAATGGCCATCGGCATTTGCGAGTTCACACGGATAGTCGGTGGTCACCGACGCCGAACAGGCCGACGACCCGGGCCTCCCCTGGTCCTGCCTGCCCCTCCGCCCTGTCGACGGGACAGGTGTCGCCTCTGCTCACCTCCTCGCACAGGGCTCAGTCATCAGCTCGAGAAAGAACGGGGAAACCATTGCTGTCACATACCTTTCCGCTGGTTTGCTTGCCCTTTGCCGGGAGCGGCGCGGGATTCTACCGCGCATGGACGGAAGTCCAGGGGCAGGACGTCAAGGTGCTCCCGGTGCAACTTCCGGGACGCGAAGAGCTTTTCCTCGACGCGCCATTCACCGACGCGATCGACACAGCCAAGCAACTCGCACCGCAGGTCGTGGAGATCACCACGGAATTTCCGGCCTTCGGGCTCTTCGGTCACAGCCTGGGCGCCGTTCTGTGCTATGAAATCGCGCGGGAACTCAAGCGGATCGGCCATCCCGGTCTCACGCATCTCTACGTGAGCGGCTCTCCCGGCCCTTGGAACGGACGCGATTCCAGGGCAACGGGGCTGAACGACGACGAATTCGTCGAGCGGGTGCAGGAGTTCGCCGGGTACCGGCACGCGGCGTTCGACAACCCGGACCTGAGGGAGCTGCTGCTGCCCGTGCTCCGCGCGGACGTGGCCATGCACGAGAACTACAAGCCGTCCTCGAACGAGCCCCTCGGTGTTCCCGTCACATCGCTGCGGGGCGAAGACGACGCCCTGGTCTCCAAGGAGCACGCACAGCAGTGGGGCGAGATCACCAGGGATGAGTTCCGGTACGTCGAACTGCCGGGCGGGCACATGTATTTGGCCGAATCCGCCGAGGCGCTGCTGCGCATCGTCGCGGGGAGCTGAACGGAACGGGGCAGGGAGCCATGAGCACGTTACTGGAAGGCAAGACCGTCGTGATCACGGGAGCGGCCCGCGGTCTCGGCCGGGAGTGCGCTGTCCGGTTCGCGCACGAGGGCGCCGATCTGGCGCTCCTCGACATCGCGGGCGATCTCGACGGTGTGGGGTATCCGCTCGGCAGCCGGAGCCAGTTGGAGCACACCGCGGAGCTGTGCGAACAGCAGGGCAGTGCCGTGACGGCCGCGGCGGTCGACGTGCGCGACACTGCTCAGGTCGAGACCGCCGTCAAGGAGGCCCTGGCCCGGTTCGACACCGTCGACGTCCTCGTCAACAACGCGGGGATCGCGGCCCCGTCGGGCGTGGTGCTCCACGAGATCAGCGAGCCCGACTGGTCACTCATGCTGGACGTCGACCTCTCGGGCGCCTGGAGAATGATCAAGGCGGTGGCGCCGGCCATGACCGAGCAGAAGTCCGGCAGCATCATCAACATCTCGTCGACGGCCGGTCTGGTCGGCTACCGCAACTTCAGCGGTTACGTCACCGCCAAACACGGCCTCATCGGCCTGACGAAGGCGGCGGCACTGGACTACGCGCCCCACCGGATCCGGGTCAACGCACTGTGCCCCGGCTCCGTGCGCGACAACCCGCTGGTCGAAGGCCGCATGCTGGTGGAGATCGCGCGCTCGCTCGATGTCCCGACCGGCGAGTACGAAGGCCTCTTCCTACGCGATCAGCCGATGAACGCGCTCATCGAATCCTCGGACATCGCGGGCGCCGCCCTCTGGCTGGCCGGTGACGACTCCCGGCAGGTCACCGGCTCGGTGATCACCGTCGACGGAGGGTTCACGAGCAGGTGAACAGGTCTTTCGCACACGAGACCGCTCCGACACCGGCAGGAGACCGGATCATGGCGACACATCGCGAGTACACGGCTGAGAACACGGCTGACGCCAAGGGGCTCGGCACGCCTTCGGTATCCGGGCGAGGGCAGGCCGTGCTGCCGTATCAGCAGCGCCTGACGGAACGAGGCCGTGGCTGCCACGCTCTGGTCGCGGCCCTGCCCGCGCCCCTGGACACCACGGCGGTCCGCCGACGGCTTGACGAGGCGGCTCGGCGAAGGGGAGACGCGGGGACCTGGGAGCTGTGGGAGACAGCGGTGCCCGCACCGCAGGACGCTCCCACGGCGCGGGAACGGCTGCGGAAGGAAGCACTCCGGCCGGTTCGTGCCGATACCTCCCCCGTACGAGCTGTCCTGCTGCGGTACAGCGACGGCACCGGGCATCTCGTGCTCGTGGCCGACCGTCGGCGCATCACGCGCACTGCCCTCGGCCGACTGGCCGAGGTCGCCCTGTCCGGCGCCGACCGGGACGAGGTCCTGCCCTTCTCAGGCACCAATGGAATGGCGTCGCCCGCAGTGGCATCGACCCCGGTCGACTGGGGTCTCGGCGATCCGGGCCGCCGCGGGATTGTCACCGGCCGCCCGCTCACCCTGCCGCGCGGTGCGGTGAGCGGAGGGCCGCTGCTGGCCGCCGTCGCGCTGACCACCGCCAGATATCGGGGCGAGCGGACCGTGGAGGTCGGGTACCTCGACACGGAGTCCGGCGACGCGATCGCCCTGCTGCGGGTCGGGGAGATCGACGAGGAGCAGGGGCCCGCCCATCTGCTCGCGCTGCTGGACAGGACACAGCCCTCCCCGGTGGGGGCGGAGCTGCCCGGGGTCGGTCTTGTGGTGTCCGGCGCGGACGACCACGTGTACGTGGCCGGGCTGGCGCCGGTCTTCCCGCTCACCGTGTTCTGCACGGAGCGGTCCGACGGCACGGTCGAGGCCTCGGCCTGGTTCGACGCGGGCGCGGTCTCGCCGAACGTGGCCGAGATGTTCTGCGCTTCCGTGGAGCGGCTGGCCGCCTTGTCGGTGGCGGAAGTCGGCGAGTCCCCCCTGACGGGGGTGCCCGTGATGACCCCGCAGGACACGGCGGAGGTCCTGAGGCTGGGCGGCGCGGGCCACCGGCTCGGCGACGGCGGGCGGATCGACCGTCGCTTCGACGACGTGGCCCGCCGTTTTCCGGACGCGGTGGCCCTCGTCGACGAGAACGGTGAGCTGACGTACCGCGGTCTCAGTGAGCGCGCCGACGCCGTGGCGGCGGGACTGCGCGACCTGGGCATTACTCCGGCGACCAAGGTAGGTGTCTGCCTGGACCGCGGCATCCCCCTCGTCGTCGCGCTCCTCGGCGTCCTGAAGGCGGGCTGCGCCTACGTGCCGATGGACTTCCGCTATCCGGCCGACCGGCTGACGTACATCGTCGAAGATGCCCGACTCCCCGTCGTCATAGGCGACATCACACAGATGCCCGACATTCCGAATGTACGTGTCGTCGGCCTCGACGAGTTGGGCAAGCCCGGCGACGCCCCCGCGGCCACGGAGGCCGAGCAGGACGGAAGCCCGGACGACGCGGCCTACGTGATCTACACATCGGGGTCCACCGGCCGCCCGAAGGGGGTGGTTGTCCCCCACCGGAACGTGACCGCCCTCCTGGAGGCCACCGCCACGGACTTCGCGCTGGGCCCGGACGATGTGTGGACTCTCTTCCATTCGAGTGCTTTCGACTTCTCGGTGTGGGAGATCTGGGGCTGCCTGCTGACCGCAGGACGGCTCGTCGTCGTCTCGTACTGGACCGCACGGGACACCGATGAGTTCCACCGGCTGCTCGCCGACCAGCGGGTCACGGTGCTCAACCAGACCCCGTCCGCCTTCGCCCAGCTCGTACGCGCGGACCAGTCGGCGACGAGTGAACTCTCCGTACGCCTGCTGGTGTTCGGCGGCGAACCGCTCGACGTGCGGCTGCTCGGCCCGTGGTTCGCCCGGTACTCGCCCACCTGGTGCCGGGTGGTGAACATGTTCGGCATCACGGAGACCACCGTCCATGTGACCGCGAAGACGATCACGCCGGCCGATCTCGTCGCCGGGTCCCGCTCGGTCGGCCGCGCGCTGCCGGGCTGGTCGTTGTCCGTACGGGACACGAGGGGACGTGTCCTTCCCCCGGGCGCCACCGGGGAGATCTACGTCGGCGGCGCCGGTGTGGCGGACGGCTATCTCGGCCGGCCGAAGCTGACGGCACAGCGATTCGTCATCGACGAGGAGAGCGGTGAACGCCTGTACCGCAGCGGCGACAAGGGGCGGCTCCGGCCTGACGGGCTGCTCGACCACCTCGGCCGCCTCGACAACCAGGTCAAGATCCGCGGCCACCGCATCGAACTCGACGAGATCCGGTCCGTGCTGGCCGGCAACCCGGCGGTGACCGCCGCGGTGGTGGTCGCCAACCAGGCACCTCCCGGCGACTCCGCGAGCAGCCGTATCGACGCGTACGTCGTACTGGACCCGGACCACGCGCAGCACACCGGCACCCGCCAGGTGCTCGCCGACGCCCGCCGCATCCTGCCGGACTACATGGTCCCGTCCACGCTCACAGAGATCGCCGCCGTGCCGCTCACCGCCAACGGTAAACCGGACGTGACACAGCTGCCGCCCCCCGCGCCCGCCGGGCCCACGGTCCACGGGCACCTGACCGAGGTGAGAACCGAGGAACCGTCCGGTCGCCTCGGCGAGGAGATTCTGGACATCTGGCGGACGAGCCTGGACACGGACGTGGGCCAGGAGGACAACTTCTTCGAGCTCGGCGGCAATTCCCTGCTCGTGGTCCATGTCCTCACCACCATGCGCGAGCGGGGCCTGCCCAAGATCGCGCTCCGCGATTTCTACGCCAACTCGACCGCCGGCCAGTTCATCGGCCTCGTCGAAAGGGCGCGTGACAGCTCCGTACCGAGCGGGAACGACTGACTTGCACATCGCGCCACGTCAGCGTGAGGATGACGCCATGGAACTCATGCAGTATGTCGACAATCTGCGGCAAGAACTGCTTGTCGCGGCGGAGGCCGGAGACTCTCAGTCCCGCGAACTCGCCGAGCGTCTCGTCACGCCGCTGTCGTCCGCCGTCCGGCTCGTTCTGCTCGATGCCCTGTCGGCCGCCACGGACGAGATCACCCGTGAGCTGGCTCCGGGGGCCGTCGAGATCCGGCTGCGCGGCCTCGACCCCAGTTTCGTCGTCACACTGCCGCCGTCCGAGTACGCCTCCGACGACGCCGAGGACCTTGCCCGCGCACGCAATGGCGCCCTGGCGACGCCGTCGGCCGTTCCGCCGCCCGCACTAGGCGCCAAGGAAGGCGCCACATCCCGCATCAACTTCCGGCCGCCCGAGCAGTTGAAGGCCCGGATCGAGGAGGCCGCGGGCCGCGAAGGGCTGTCGGTCAACGCCTGGCTGGTCCGGGCGGCCTCCGCCACGCTGACCCACGACGAGCCCGCCCGCCGCCCCGAGCAGCGCACCCAGCAGGGCGGTCAGAGCTTTACCGGCTGGGTGAAATGATTCCGCCGGACCGGCACCCGACAGCTCACGAGTATTAGTCGTACGTTCCTCAACAAGAACGCGTTGCAGCTTTCCCCCGGGCTGACTCGCGTAAGCGGACACAAGCCGGCCGGACGATCTCTTCGTCCGGCCGAGCTCGAGTGGCGGCCCGTAGCCCGTACGCAGAATCAAACGGAATGCAATCCTCCGTAAGGGGAATTCCGACAGCGGCAGTGTCATGATCTTTGACACCCGAAAATTCACGTCCGCCGCCGACTTCCTGCTTGAATCATCTGCGGGTCCTGGGTTCTACTTGATCGACCTTGATAGAGGATCCCTTGGGATCCTCTCGACGCCGGCGGTCACACGCGCCGGCAACTGCCGTGTCTAGGGGGACTTGTGGTTGAGGCGTACGGGGCGACCGGTTGGGCACATTCCTGTAGATGCCGACCTGAGCGACGCCCCCGCAGATTCGAAGCACATGGCAAGCGGCAGGGATTCCCCATGCCGCGTGCGGCCGATTGCCGCGCTCTGTGACAGCGACCCGTAGGCCGGACGCGATCTCGCGCACACGGCCCCCGGTCAGCAGCTGACTGGAATCAGGCACGTTCAAATTCGGTGAGCAGCCGGAGCAACCGTTGCCCGATCGTCCGGCGATAAATGAACTCCCGTTCCTGCGTCGCCGTGCGCCGGGCAATCAATCCCGTGCCGATTCCAGTTACCACTGTCAAATCCCTCTGTATTTGCTCCTGTTCGGGAGCGGGCCGACCTGCCCTCATCCCGTGGACGTACATGCACTTGGAGGACTGATGATGAACCAGGCCGGCGACCTCGACGGATCCAAGGTCGTACTCTTCCGCAAGACCCCGGACTACGCGCCACGCCAGCGAAGAGCCGGCGGCGACGAGCCGCGCGGCCAGGTGCTCACGACGAACGTGGGGCTGCAGATACCCACAGGGCTGAAGTTCGACGACTGGGAACGAGCGGGGAGGCAGCTCTCCGGAATAGTGAATTCCTCGTCCTGGTGGTTGGGCGACTGGCTGGTCTACGGGAAGGACCACTACACCGACCGGTATCAGCGCGGAATCCGGGCCGCCGGTCTGCAGTATCAGACCTTGCGGAACTACGCCTGGGTCTCGCGGCGCTTCGACTTACACCGCCGTCGTGCCGGACTCACCTTCCAGCACCACGCGGAACTCGCCTCTCTGTCGGTCGAGGAACAGGACTTGTGGCTCGACCGGGCCGAGGCGATGGAGTGGACCACGAAGCAGTTGCGCGGTGCCATTCGACAGACCCGTGAGGCCGAGCGGCAACGGGGAAACCAGGTCGAACCCGTCCGGCAACTCGCCGTACCCGGAAATCGCTTCCAGTGGTGGCACAAGGCCGCGGAGCAGTCCGGAATCGACTTCGAGCAGTGGGTGCTCGCCACACTCGACGTCGCGGCCGAACGAGCCCTGGAGAAGCTGGAGGAACAGGCCGAGCTCAGCGCCTGATCCGGCGAGCCGACTTGACAGCGAACCCTCCTCACCGGAGCGCCGCCAGGGCGGCATGAGACGCAGGGCCCGCAC
>NZ_JBHTSF010000009.1:0-113266 GCF_042795295.1 Streptomyces sp. NPDC056486 | reverse complement strand
ACCCCCCGTCAGGATGTAAGTCTTTAGTCCTTCGGCGGGGCGGGGACGTGGCCGTCGCCGAGCGTGGTGGCGGTGCCATCCTTCGCCGGCGGGGCGGGAACGTGACCGTCGCCCTGCGTGGTGATCTTGCCGTCCTTCGGCGGGGCGGGGACGTGGCCGTCGCCCATGGTCGTGATGTCTTGGTCCTTGGCGGCGTCGCTCATAGTGAGAACTCCTTTGGGTCAGGCGGTGCGCTGAGTGGAAACGCCCGTTCGGCAACTCCCCCGAGGGTTGCCGAACGGGCGCTTCAGGGCCGATCACTTTAGCGATGGGGCCCATGCGATCCGTCTGCCCCCCGACGCGACGGGTCGATGCCTAGAGAGTGGCAGCAGCCCATAAACGTTCGATGAACGCCTCAGGGGCGCCGGTCAGGATGCCGGGATCGGATAGATGAGCCGACGCACTTCGTCGGCCTCCGGAGCACCTGAGGCCTCATGAATGGTCAATGCCTCGCGCCAGCAGGCCTGGGCGCGGTCGACCTGCCCGATGCTGTGGAGCGACCTGCCCAGGAGCGTCAGTACGTTGGCACGCATCCAATTGCCACCGACGCAGCCGGTGCTGAGAGCCTGCTCGGCATGTTGCGCAGCCTGGGCGGATCGACGGCCCGACAAGTGAACCTGCGCTATGCGGAAGTGAGTTGTCCCTTCCCACAGTCGCTGTCGGTTCTCCACGAACATCCACAGGGCGTCTGTCAGTTGATCGAGTGCTTCCGCGTCACGCCCCGCATGGCCCAGGGCAATGCCAAGGGCGCTCTTCGCGTTGGCGAGTCGGAACGTCAGCCCGAGGTCGTCGTATATCGAAATCCCTTGCTGGGCGAGCTCGATTGCCTTGGACGTGCGCCCCATCGCGTCCAGAGCGCGGGACAGATTGCAGAGTGCGCTCGCTTCTCCGGCTCGGTTGAAGTCGGCGCGAAATTCTTCAATCGCCTTGACGAAGTAAATCTCGCTTGCGGCATGCTGGTTAATGCAGTAGGTGGTGATCCCCCGCTCGTTGGGGGCGTTTCCGCAGGTCCAGGGGTCCCCGGATTTCTCGCCGAGCTCCGAGGCCCGATCTAGCTCCGCCGACGCCTGGTCGAAGTGTCCCACTTTGCTCAGGACCTGCGCGAGCGTGACCCGAGCCCGGCCTTCCGCGTGAGCATCTCCGATCGCCGCCGCAGCGTCCCGCGCAACCGACGTGGCCAGTTCGTAGCGGAGCGCGCTCGCGCCCGACTCCGCCAAGTCCTTGGACGCCAGCAGCAGATCGACCGCCCGCCGCAATGTGTTCTCGCCCAGTGACTGCTGCACGCAGGCCAGAATGCAAGCCGCCTCCGAGTGCAGCCAGTCCAGTGCCTTCGTGTCGTCGCTGAAGTCCTGGCCCACATGCCCGGTCGCTTCGAGGTGGTCCACCGTCCGGTCCCCGGGCCGCTCGATCGCGTACACCCGCGCCGCGGAGGCCAAATAGAAGTCCAACAACCGCGACAACGCCGCTTCCCGCTCCCCCGGCGGCAGCTCCCGCTCGGCGCACGCACGCGCGTAGAGCCGGACCAGGTCGTGGTAGCGGTAGCGGCCGGGCGCCGCCGACTCGACCAGGGATGTGTCGACCAGCATCTCCAGGAGGTCTTCCGTGTCCTCGGTCGGGAGGTCCAGGACCGCGGCCGCCGCGGCCAGGGAGAGGTCAGGGCCGTCCGCGAGGCCAAGCAGGCGGAACGCCCGCGCCTGCGCCGGCTCCAGCTGGCCGTAGCCCAGTTCGAACGTCGCCTTGACCGCGAGGTCGCCCGCCTGGAGCTCGTCCAGGCGACGCCGCTCGTCCGCCAGCTTCGCGGCCAGGGTCGAGACCGTCCACGTGCGGCGGGCCGCGAGGCGCGATGCCGCGATGCGGATCGCGAGCGGCAGGAAGCCGCATGCCGCCACCACGTCGAGCGCGGCCTTGCGCTCCGATGTGACCCGCTCCTCGCCGACGATCCGGGTGAAGAGGAGGAGGGCCTCCTCGGGGGACATGACGTCGAGGTCCACGAGGTGCGCCCCGGCGAGGTCCACCATCCGGATGCGGCTCGTCACGAGGGCCGCGCAGCCCTCCATGCCGGGGAGCAGGGGACGTACCTGTGCCGCGTCACGCGCGTTGTCCAGGACGACGAGGACCCTGCGGCCGTCGAGAACCGAACGGTAGAGGGCCGCCCGCTCCTCCAAGGAGTCCGGGATCGCCGAGTCGGCCGTTCCCAAAGCACGGAGGAACGCGCCGAGGACTGTTTCGGGCTCCGCCGCTCGCGAACCCGCTCCTTGCAGGTCCACGTACAGCTGTCCGTCGGGGAAGTGCGTCCGCGCCACATGCGCCACATGGACGGCGAGCGTCGTCTTGCCCACGCCTCCGATGCCCGCGAGTGCCGATACCGCCATCACCCGGCCCTCCGCCGCCGAGAGGATGCCGCTCAGTTCGGAGACGAAGGAGGCCCGGCCCGTGAAGTCCGGAACCGTCGCGGGAAGCTGCGCCGGGCGCACCACCGCGGCGGCCGGCTCGGGAGCCGCCGCTGACGGCTCCGCGAGCGCCGGGTCCGCCTTGAGGATCCGCTGCTGCAGTTCCTTCAGACCGGGGCGCGGGTCCACGCCCAGTTCGTCGTCGAGCAGGCGACGGGTGTCGGCGTAGACCGCGAGGGCTTCCGCTTGGCGTCCGCTTCTGTACAGCGCCAGCATCAGCAGTTCGCGCAGGCGTTCCCGCAGGGGGTGCGCCGCCGTGAGGGCCGTGAGTTCCGAGACCGCCTCCGCGTGGCAGCCGACCTCAAGGTCCATGTCCAGGCGGGATTCGAGGAGCTGCAGGCGCCACTCCTCCAGGCGCGTGCGCTCCGTCTCCGCGTACGGACCCGGGACGTTCGCCAGGGGTTCGCCGTCCCAGAGGCTCAGTGCCTTGTTGACCAGAGAGCGCGCCTGGCAGAGGTCGGACACGCCGCGCGCCTTCTCGGCCTCCGCCCACAGGTCCTCCGCGAGCGCCAGGTCCAGGGCGCCTTCGGCCACCGCGATCGCGTACCCGCCCGACTCGCTGACCAGGACTCCTGCGGGCAGGACCTTGCGCAGCCGCGACGCGTACGTACGGACCGCGGCGAGTGCCTGCGAGGGCGGTTCGTCGCCCCAGAGGGCGTCGATCAGTTCGTGGGACGTGGCCGTGCGGCCGGCGCGCAGAAGGAGCGCCGCGAGCAGGGCGCGCTGCTGCGGAGAGCCCATGGGCAGCTGCTCGGCGCCGTGCCATGCGCGTACGGGGCCGAGCACGCTGAAGTGCGGTCTCAATTCCTCGGGGGCGTTCCCCGGGGCCGGACGCCGCTGGTCCGGTACTCGCGGTACACCGTCCATCGCTCCCCCTGCTGCCCTGCCGTGCGCGGCCGTCGCGCCGTGCCTGGTCGTGCCTCGCGGGTCTGCCCTGCCTGCGATTGTCGCTCTTTGCCTGGATTCCGTATTCCACCGGCACTTGCTCCCCGCCAGTTTGCCTTGTTCATGGCGGATGCGTCAGCTGTGGGAGACGGCTCTCACAGGGTCCACGCACTCTGGCGGCCGGGACCGGTCCTGTGTGCGGACGGCCGACGCGCGCCGACGGATGGCCTATGGATGGCCGATAGATGGGTCGACGAAGACCTGACGAAGAGCTGACGGGTCGTCAGATCAGCGCTACCGTGGAGTGTATGGAGACCACTGAGACCTTGCCGACGTTCCCGAGGATCATCTCGGTGGACGACCACACCGTTGAGCCCGCCAACGTCTGGCGGGACCGGCTCCCGTCGAAGTACCAGGACAGCGGGCCCCGCGTCGTCCGGGCGCCCCTGAAGTCGATGAGCTTCCTGGGCGGGAAGTTCGCCCCCGTGATGGGGGCGAAGGGGGACGATGGCCCCATAGGGGACTGGTGGATCTACGAGGACCTGCACCGGCCCCTCACCCGCCTCGACACCTCCGTCGGCTACGACAGGGACGAGATCAAGCTCGAGGTCATCACGTACGAGCAGATGCGCCCGGGATCCTTCAGCGTGCCCGACCGTCTCGCCGACATGGACGTCAACCACGTCCAGTCCGCCCTCTGCTTCCCGACCTTCCCCCGCTTCTGCGGGCAGACGTTCACCGAGGCCAAGGACCGCGAACTCGGCCTGCTCGGCGTGCAGGCGTACAACGACTGGATGGTGGACGAGTGGTGCGGGCCCGAGGCGAACGGCCGTCTCATCCCGCTCACCCTCATTCCGCTCTGGGACGCCGAACTGGCCGCCGCCGAGGTCCGCCGCAACGCCGCCCGCGGCGTACGCGCCGTCGCCTTCTCCGAGATACCGCCCCATCTGGGCCTTCCCTCCATCCACACCGACGAGTGGGATCCCTTCCTGCGGGCCTGCGACGAGACCGGCACCGTCATCGCCATGCACATCGGGTCGAGCAGCAAGATGCCGTCGACCTCCGCCGACGCACCGCCCGCCGTCGGATCCACCATCACCTTCGCCAACTGCTGCTTCTCGATGGTCGACTGGCTGATGAGCGGCAAGTTCGAGCGCTTCCCCAACCTCAAGATCATGTATGCGGAGGGGCAGATCGGATGGATTCCCTACATCCTGGAGCGCGCTGACGTGGTCTGGGAGGAGAACCGGGGATGGGGCGGGGTCGCCGACAAGGTGCACAGGCCGCCGTCCGAGCTCTTCACCGAGCATGTCTACGGATGCTTCTTCGATGACGCCTTCGGGCTGAAGAACCTCGACGCGATCGGCGTCGGGAACGTCCTGTACGAGACCGACTACCCCCACTCCGACTCGACCTGGCCCAAGTCCAGGGAGGTCGGCGAGTCCCAGATGGGGCACCTGGCGCCGGACGTGATCGACCGGATCGTACGGGGCAACGCGATCGACCTGCTGGGGCTCACGGGTGAGGGGTTGTGGGGCGGGGCCTGACGCCGCCGGTGAGGGTCCGGACGCCTTGGGAGGTGTCCGGGCTCTTCTGCGCTCCTACCCCTTGCCTGACGGATCGTCAGATACGACGATGAGTCCCGTCGTCGTATGTGACAGGCCGTCAGATGACTGTCGGATCAAGGTGAGGGGTCGGGTTCCCATGGCTGCCAACGCGCTGGCGCACATCTTCCCGCAAGGACGACTGGTCTACGGGATGCAGCTCCCGATCCAGTCGCAGAGCGTCATCTACGCGGAGGCGTGGGAGGCGGACGCCACCACCGACGACCTCGCCGAGATCGCCCGCACCGCCGACCGGGGCGGCTTCGCGTACATCGCGAGCTGTGATCACGTGGCCATTCCGCGGCGGCTCGCCGACACCATGAGCACCGTCTGGTACGACCCGGTGGCCACCCTCTCCTTCCTCGCCGGGATCACCGAGAACGTACGGCTCATGAGCCATGTCGCCGTCGTCGGCCTCCGGCATCCGCTCGTCAGCGCCAAGCAGTACGCCACCCTGGACCGGCTCAGCGGCGGGCGGCTGATCCTGGGGGTCGGGGCCGGGCACGTACAGGAGGAGTTCGACGCCGTCGGGGCCGACTTCGAGCGGCGCGGACCCGTGCTCGACGAGACCGTCGACGCGCTCATCGCATCCCTCGGTCCGGACGAGTACCCCGAACACCACGGCGAGCACTACGACTTCAGCGGCCTCGGCCAGCAGCCGCGCCCCGCGCAGGAACGTGTGCCGATCTGGGTGGGCGGTTCCTCGCCCGCCGCCGTCCGCAGGGCCGCCGTCCGAGGTGACGGGTGGCTGCCGCAGGGCGACCCGCGCGACAAGCTGCCCGCGCAGATCGCCAGGCTCAAGCGGCTCCGCGAGGAAGCGGGCGTGCGGGATCCGATCGTCGTGGGGGCGATCGCCGAGCCCCTGTACGTGGGGGAGCCCGGCTGGTCCGTGGGGCGGCGCACCCTGAGCGGGAAGCCGGACGTCCTCGCCGAGTCGCTGCGCGCGTACGGGGCGATGGGGGTGCAGCAGATTCAGGTGCGGTTCCGCAGTCGCGGCCGCACCGAACTCACCGATCAGATGGCGGCGTTCGCCGCCGAAGTCGCCCCGCACCTCAACTGAGAACCGAGACCCCTCTGGCGTCATCACTCAAGGAGACAGGCATGGGCAAGCTGGACGGGCGCGTCGTCATCGTCACCGGTGCGGCGCGCGGGCAGGGCGAACAGGAGGCGCGGCTCTTCGCCGCCGAGGGGGCGCGGGTCGTCATCGGCGACGTGCTCGACAAGCAGGGCGAGGCCCTCGCCGAGGAGCTCGGCGGTGACGTGGCCAGGTATGTGCACCTCGACGTCGGTCGGGAGGCCGACTGGGAAGCCGCGGTCGGCGCCGCGAAGGATGCCTTCGGGAAGATCGACGGCCTGGTCAACAACGCCGGGATCCTGCGCTTCAACGAACTCCTCAGCACCCCGCTCGAAGAGTTTCAGCAGATCATCCAGGTCAACCAGATCGGCTGCTTCCTCGGCATCCGCACCGTGGCGCCCGAGATAGCGGCCGCCGGTGGCGGGACCATCGTGAACACCGCCTCGTACACGGCGATGACGGGTATGGCGTACGTCGGCGCGTATGCCGCGACCAAGCACGCCATCCTCGGGCTCACGCGCGTCGCCGCGCTTGAGCTCGCCGACAAGAACATCCGCGTCAACGCCGTCTGCCCGGGGGCCGTCGACACCCCGATGACCAATCCCGCGCAGCTCGACCCGACCGCAGACCCCACCGAGGCGGGGGAGGCCGTCGCCGAGCTCTACAAGAAGCTCGTGCCGCTCGGGCGGATCGGAAAGCCGGAAGAGGTGGCCGCCCTCGCGCTCTTCCTGACCGGCGGCGACTCGGCCTACATCACCGGGCAGCCGTTCGTCATCGACGGGGGATGGCTCGCGGGGGTCAGCATCGTCTGACGGGGCCTTGTCTGACGGGGCTTCGCCTGACGCTGCGTCAGTAAGGGCGGCCCCGGGTATTGACGGTCATCGCGGCCGGTGGAACAGTCGTCGCATCGCAATCTGACGGTTCGTCAGAAACTCGCAGATTCTCACGAGGATGGTGAACCTCCTTGGAATTCGGCCTCTTTGTACAGGGATACGTGCCCGCCAAGCGGGCCAAGGTCGACCCCGAAGCAGAGCACAAGGCGCTCATCGAGGAGACCGAGTACGTCATCCAGGCGGACAAGTCAGGCTTCAAGTACGCCTGGGCCTCCGAGCACCACTTCCTGGAGGAGTACTCGCACCTCTCCGCCAATGACGTCTTCCTCGGTTATCTCGCCCACGCGACCGACCGCATCCACCTGGGCTCCGGCATCTTCAACCCGCTCGCCCCGGTGAACCACCCGGTCAAGGTCGCCGAGAAGGTCGCCATGCTCGACCACCTCTCCGAAGGCCGCTTCGAGTTCGGGTCGGGGCGCGGCGCAGGGTCGCACGAGATATTGGGCTTCATGCCGGGCATCACCGACATGAACCACACTAAGGAACTCTGGGAAGAGACCATCGCCGAGTTCCCCAAGATGTGGCTCCAGGACGAGTACGTCGGCTTCCAGGGCAAACACTGGTCGCTGCCGCCCCGCAAGATACTGCCCAAGCCGTACGGGAAGTCACACCCGGCCATGTGGTACGCCGCCGGGTCCCCGCCCTCGTACGCGATGGCAGGAAAGAAGGGACTCGGGGTCCTGGGCTTCAGCGTGCAGAAGGTCTCCGACATGGAGTGGGTCCTGGAGTCGTACAAGACGGCCGTGAAGGATGCCGACCCTGTCGGCGCCTTCGTCAACGACAACGTCATGGTGACCTCGACCGCGATCTGCGCGGAGACGCACAAGAAGGCCGTCGAGATCGCCGTCGGCGGCGGGCTGAACTATCTGCAGTCCTTGCTCTTCCGCTACCACGACACCTTCCCGCGCCCCGAGGGCATCCCGGAGTGGCCCGAGCTGCTGCCCGAGTACAGCGAGGAGATCATCGAGCTGCTCATCGCCGAGGAGCTGATGATCTGCGGCGACCCGGACGAGGTGCTCACGCAGTGCAAGCGGTGGGAGCAGGCGGGTGCGGATCAGCTCAGCTTCGGGCTTCCGATCGGGATCTCGCCCGAGGACACGAAGAACACGATCAAGCTGATCGGTGAGCATGTGATTCCGAAGATCGACACGGATCCGGTCCACCGCACCACGCGTATGCGGGGTGCGGGTACCTCCGGCGGTTGAGCCGCCCCACTCACTGCCCCGGCCTTCCCTTCCCGGACGGAGGCCGGGGCACCCTCTTTGCCCTTCGGGCGTGTCCTCAAGCGCCGGACGGGCTTTCTCCCTCCCACCCACCCGTTACCCCGAAGGGGGACGTCCACCGTCATGCTTGATCACCTCATCAAGGGCGCGACCGTCGTCGACGGAACCGGCGCCCCCGCCCGTATCGCCGACGTAGGCATCCGGGACGGGCGCATCGCCGTCATCGCCGAACCCGGAACCCTCACCGAGCAGGCCACGACCAGCGAAGACGCCACGGGACGCATCCTCGCCCCCGGGTTCGTCGACCCGCACACGCACTACGACGCCCAGCTCTTCTGGGACCCGTACGCGACCCCGTCCCTGAACCACGGAGTCACCACCGTCGCGGGCGGCAACTGCGGCTTCACGCTCGCCCCGTTGAACGCCGAACGGCCCGAGGACGCCGACTACACGCGGCGCATGATGTCCAAGGTCGAAGGCATGTCACTGGTGGCCCTCGAAGAGGGCGCGCCCTGGTCGTGGAGCTCGTTCGGCGAGTATCTGGACGCCCTGGACGGGCGCGTCGCCGTGAACGCGGGCTTCATGGTGGGGCATTGCGCGCTCCGGCGGTACGTCATGGGCGCGGACGCGGTCGGCGGGCAGCCGACCCCCGAGCAGCTCGACGAGATGCTGCGGCTCTTCCATGACGCCATGGACGCCGGCGCCTGGGGGCTCTCCACCACGCAGTCGTCCACGCACTCGGACGGCGACGGACAGCCCGTGGCATCCCGGCACGCCAAGCCCGACGAACTGATCGCGCTCAGCCGGGCCGTCGCCGAGCACGAGGGCACGCAGATCGAGGCGATCGTCGCGGGCTGTCTCGATCAGTTCAGCGACGACGAGATCGATCTGTTCGTGGAGATGAGCGCCGCAGCGGGGCGTCCGCTCAACTGGAACGTCCTCACCATCGACTCCGCCGTCCCCGAACGCGTCCCGCGCCAGCTGAGCGCCGGCGAGCGCGCGCGTAAGGCCGGTGGCCGGATCGTCGCTCTGACGATGCCGATCCTCACCCCCATGAACATGTCGCTCGGCACCTTCTGCGCGCTGAACCTGATCCCCGGCTGGGGCGACGTGCTCGGCCTGCCCGTGCCCGAGCGCATCGCCAAGCTGCGCGACCCGGACGTCAGGGGCGAGATGCTGCGGCACGCCGCGAGCAAGGAGGCCGGAGTCTTCCGGCGCCTCTCGAACTTCGACCGGTACGTCATCGGGGACACGTACTCCAAGGAGAACGAAAGCCTGACGGGCCGCGTCGTCGGTGACATCGCCGCCGAGCGCGGCCAGGAGCCCTTCCAGTGCCTCGTCGAGATCTGCGCCAACGACGACCTGCGTACGGTCCTTTGGCCCATGCCGTCCGACAACGACCCCGACTCCTGGGCCCTGCGCCAGGAGACCTGGCAGCACGAGGACGTCATGCTGGGCGGCTCCGACGCGGGCGCGCACCTGGACCGGATGTGCGGAGCCCCGTACACGACCCGGTTCATCGGGGACTGCCTGCGGGGGCGGAAGCTGGTCGGCCTGGAGGAGGCGGTGAAGATGCTCACCGACGATCCCGCGCAGCTCTTCGGCCTTCGGGAGCGGGGCCGTATCGAGGAGGGCTTCCACGCCGACCTCGTCCTCTTCGACCCCGAACGCATCGACGCGGGCAAGGCCACCCTCGTCCACGACCTGCCCGGCGACAGCCCTCGCCTGGACTCGAAGGCGATCGGCGTCAACGCCGTCTGGGTCAACGGAGTCGAAGCCATCCGCGAGGACCGGGTGACGGGCGCGACGCCCGGCACGGTGCTGCGCTCGGGCCGCGACACCAGGACGGTGAGCACCAAGTGAGCGATCAACTCCCGGATGCGCAGCGGCTGTTCATCGGCGGAGAGTGGGTCGATCCCGACGGCGGCCACTACGAGGTGATCAACCCGGCGACGGAGGGCGTCGTGGGCCTGGCCCCCGAGGCGAGCCGGGAGCAGGTGCACGCGGCGGCGGGAGCGGCCCGCGAGGCCTTCGATTCGTGGTCGCGTACGACGCCGGAGGAGCGGGCCACCGTCCTGGACCGGGCCGCGTCGATCATGCAGCGTGACTTCGCCCCGTACGCGGAACTCGCGCAGGCCGAGAGCGGCGCGACGACCGGCACGGCGCGCGGGATGCAGGTCGCGGTGTCGGTGGCGCGCTTCAAGCGGTACGCGAAGGGCGCCCTGGAGCCGGTCGAGGCGGCGCTCCCTCCGCAGATCAGCGAGGCGGGTCCGATGGGAAGGGCGGGCGTGCTCGGCGCGCTCACCGTCCGCCAGCCGGTGGGCGTCGTCACCTGCATCACCTCGTACAACAATCCGTGGGCCAACCCGGCGGGCAAGGTGGCACCGGCCCTGGCCATGGGCAACACGGTCGTCGTGAAGCCCGCCCCGCAGGACCCGCTGTCGGTGTACCGGATGGCGGCGGCCCTTGAGGAGGCCGGGGCGCCGCCGGGAGTGGTGAACGTGGTGAGCGGCGCGCGCCCGGAGGTGGGCGAGGCGGCCGTGGACTCGATGGACGTCGACATGGTGAGCTTCACCGGCTCGACGTCGGTGGGGCAGCGGATCGCCGAGGTGTGCGGGCGCGACATGAAACGCCAGCTGATGGAGCTGGGCGGCAAGGGCGCGGCGCTCGTCTTCGAGGACGCGGACCTGGACTCGGCGGTGGCCGGGATCGGGACGACGTACGCCTTCTACAGCGGACAGATCTGCACGGCCCCGACGCGGGTGATCGCGCACCGCGCGATCTACGACGACCTCATCGAGAAGCTGAAGGGCTACATCGGCTTCATGAAGGTCGGGGATCCGAGGGAGAAGGGGACGGTCGTCGGCCCGGTGATCTCGGCGGCACACCGGGACCGCATCGAGTCGTACGTGGAGCTGGGGCGCAAGGAGGGTGCCCGGGTCGTCGCGGGCGGCGAGCGCCCGACGGGCCCCGGCCTCGACCGCGGCTTCTACGTCGCCCCGACGCTGCTCGCGGACTGCACGAACGACATGCGGGTGGTCCGCGATGAGATCTTCGGCCCGGTCGTGGTGGTGGTCCCCTTCGAGGACGAGGAAGAAGGCATCGCCCTCGCCAACGACAGCGACTACGGCCTTCTCGACTACGTCTGGTCGGGCGACGTGGCCCGCGCCTTCCGGGTCGCGCGGCGGCTGCGGGCGGGCGGGGTAGGCGTGAACACGATCGGCCGGAACATGGAGGCGCCGTTCGGAGGGTTCAAGAGGAGCGGGGTCGGCCGGGACGTGGGTTCGTACGCGCTGCACGCGTACAGCGAGCTGCAGTCGATCGTGTGGCCGGGGTGATGTCCGGTATGTGGAATGCGAGAAGGGGCTCGGGAAAATTTTGAACCAGGGCAAAACGGGCGGTGCTGCGGTTCCCGCATACCGGACGGTCTGACATTTGCCTGGTAATGGGTAACCGTCTCGGCGATCTACGCAATGAATCAACGGTATCTGCCCTGATTCATCCATCGATCGCAAGCCAATCGATCCGGATGCCGACCCTCCGCATGTGGAAACCGCAGCCCTTAACGTCCTGTTCATGACCCAGTTGGACGATCGGCCCCAGGCACCCCGGGCCGGAGACACGGTAGGCGGCGCCCCCGACGGGGGCGTACGCGCCAAAGGCCTCGGCGGGAACTCCGTCGGCCTCATGGGCAGCGCCGTCATCGGCATCTCCACCGTCGCCCCCGTCTACTGCCTGACGTCGACCCTCGGCTCCACCGCGGGCGAGGTCGGCCTCGCCATGCCCGCGGTCTTCATCGCGGGCTTCCTGCCGATGCTCCTGGTGGCCTTCGCCTACCGCGAGCTCAACAAGGCCATGCCGGACTGCGGCACCTCGTTCACCTGGACGGTCAAGGCCTTCGGGCCGCGGATCGGCTGGATGTGCGGCTGGGGTCTGGTCATCGCCACGATCATCGTCCTGTCGAACCTGGCGGGCGTGGCGACCTCGTACTTCTGGCTCCTGGCCGGTGAGATCACGGGCAACGACTCCGTGGCGGCCCTCGACGACAACAAGGCCGTCCACATCCTCACCTGCCTCGCCCTGATCGCGGCCGCGACGGCCATCAGCTATCGGGGGATGACGGCCACGAAGGGCGTGCAGTACGCCCTGGTGGGGCTGCAGCTCGTCGTGCTCGCGGTGTTCGTGGTGATGGCGTTCCAGAAGGCGGGCAGCGCACAGTTCCCGCTGTCGCAGGACTTCTCGTGGTCATGGCTGAACCCGTTCGCCGTGAAGTCGTTCTCCTCCTTCACCGCGGGCCTCTCACTCGCGATCTTCATCTACTGGGGCTGGGACGCGTGCCTGGCCGCCAACGAGGAGACGACCGGCAGCGACAAGACGCCCGGCCGTGCCGCGCTCATCGCGATGGTCGTCCTGGTCGGCTCCTACCTCGCCACGGCCGTCGCCGCGCAGATGGTGGTGGGCGCGGGCACCAAGGGCCTCGGCCTCGCCAACCCCGACACCTCCGACAACGTCTTCGCCGTCCTGGCCGGTCCTGTGATGGGCCCGACCCTGGGCATCCTGCTCTTCGTCGCGGTCCTCGCGTCGGCGGCGGCCAGCCTGCAGACGACGTTCATCCCGGTGGCCCGCACGGTCCTCGCCATGTCCTCGTACGAGGCGCTTCCGCCGTCGTTCGCACGCGTCCACCCGCGCTTCAAGACCCCGGGCCGCGCGACGGTCACCGCGGGTGTCGCCACCGCCGTCTTCTACACGGTCATGACGCTGGTCTCCGAGCACGTCCTGGTCGACACGATCTACGCGCTCGGCCTCATGATCTGCTTCTACTACGCGCTGACGGCCTTCGCCTGCACCTGGTACTTCCGCCACGAGCTCTTCGCCTCCGTCCGGGACTTCGTCTTCAAGGCCCTGCTCCCGGTCCTCGGCGGCGTCCTTCTGACCGGCGTCTTCGCCAAGACCCTCATCGACATGTGGAACCCCGCCTACGGCAGCGGCTCCTCCGTCTTCGGCGTCGGCTCGGTCTTCGTGATCGGCGTGGGCCTGCTGCTGCTCGGCGTGGTGATCATGCTGGTGATGGGCCGCACGAGCCCGGCGTTCTTCCGGGGCGAGGTCCTGAAGCGGGATACGCCGGCGCTGGTCGTCGAGGACTGAACTGGGCCCCGCCGTTCGGTTCGGGTGCGCCGCCGACCGCGGATGCGTCGTGGTTGCTCGCGCCCACGCGGCGGAGCCGCATATGTCACAGCCCCGCGCCCCTGAAAGGCACACTGCGTGCGCCTTCATGAGGCGCGGCGAAGCCGCTGCCTCAGGGGCGCGGGGAACTGCGCGGCCAGCCCCCACCGGCGGTCAGGCAGCCACGACCGCGTCCCCCCGCTAGTTCCGGCCCAGGAATACTGGGTTAGTGAAGGCAGCCAGCGGGCCCGGGAGGCCCGTCGTCACCGGGGCGTGGCGGACCTCGGCCCGTACGTATGCCGCGTACGAAGGCGTCGTCCGCCACTCCGCCGTGCCGGAGCCGGATTCGGGCAGCACGGGGCCCGTGAAGAGGATGCCCTGGTCCGTCACGAAGCGGATCGTGCAGCCGGGGGCGCCGGTGACGTCAAGGCGGACCGTCACCGGGGCGTCCTGCTCGACGTAGAGGCGGTCGCCGATGCCCGCCTGCTTGCCCTTGCCGCCGGTGGCCGTGAACTTGAGCGCGACGCTCTTGGACTCGGCGACATAGCTGTGGCCCGCGCGGATGCCCGCCTGGATGGCGTCGCGGGACAGGGACTCCGCAAGGACCACCGTCTGCGGGCTGCCGACGGGGTCCGGATCGCGGTGGGCGTCGCTGTTGCCCATGGCGGGGATCCACGGCTTCCGGCCGCGCACCGCCGCGACGAGCGTGCCGTCCCACTCGGCGAGGGACACCTCGTCGTCCGGGGTGTAAGCGCCGTTCCACACCTCCACCGCGTCCGCCTCCGCGAAGCCGAACTTCCAGTTGCAGCCGATGCAGGTGCCGTGCGGATGGGCGGGGACGACGAGGCCGCCCGCGTCGCGCACCTCGCGGGCGTACTTGCCGAAGCGGTTGTCGCGGGCGCGGTATCGCCAGTCGATGAACGTGCCGGGGTCCGTGCCGAGGGCGACCACGTGGCCGTTGCGCGTGGTGACCTCCTCGCCCAGCATGATCAGCAGGTCGTCACCGGCCTGGTCGGCCCAGTGGGCGTGCGAGGAGTGCGTGTTGTGGTCGGAGGAGTTGATGAAGTCGAGGCCCGCCGCGCGGGCGAGCGCCGCGATCTCGGCCGGAGTGCGCCTGCCGTCCGAGTGCCAGGAGTGGAGGTGGCAGTCGCCGCGGTACCAGGCACGGCCCCGCCCCTTCGCCCGCTCCGGCGGATGGACGGGCCTGGGCGTCCTGCCGGGCGCCCCGTACTTGAGCGTGATCGTGACCTCGTAGGGCAGGCCCTCGGGAGCGACGGTGTACGGGCCAAGGGCGATGTTCCAGGTGCCGGCCTTCACCGGCCCCGGGATGTAGCCGGGGGTGGCCTCGTCGGCGCGGATGAAGAACTCCGTGCGCGCGCCGCCCGACCAGCCACGGAAGCCCTTGCCGCCGAGTGTCGTGCCGCGCTGGTCGAAGACGCCGATGTCGAGCGCGTTGCCCTGTGTGCCCGCCGGGACGGTGACCTTCTCGTAGGTGTACGCGACGTGGATCTCCCGTACCCCCTCGGGGACTTCGACCGGGAGATACACGAAGTCGGGTGACCCGGTGGGCAGCGTCCCGCGCACCACCTTGGTCTCGTCGCCACTTCCGGGTTCACGCGCTGAGGCGCTCGCGAAGCTCACGCTGTTCAACGTAAGCGCGGCGGCGGCTCCCGTCACGAGCAGACCGCGCCGGTTCAGTGGTGTGTTGGCGGGTCTTGCCGGGTGGTGTTCGTCCTCGCACATGTGTCGGCTCCCCAGGGTGTCGGAAGGGACTGCAGGGCAACCCTGGTATTGAGCCGTGAACTCGGGCTCAAGGGAAGGCAATTGACAGACTTACGGGTGGTGACGGGCCTTGCGCACGCGGCGGATGGCGATCATGACGATGATGATGATCGCGATGACGGCGATGATCCCGATGATCAGCCCGGCCCCGCCCTTGGACTTCTTCTTCTTTTTCGACTTCTTGGGCTTGGACTGGGGCCGGGACTGCGACGCGTCGGCCGCCTTGGTGACCGTCCTGGTGGCAGCGGTGCTCGCCCCGTACGGCGCCGATGTGGTCGATGCAGTCGACACAGTTGATGGAGCTGTTGCCGCAGCCGCCGCGGTCCGCGGGGTGGCCGCGTACGCGCCTGCGGACGCCGTGCCTCCCAGCAGCGCCCCGAGCAGCAGCAGTACGGTCGCGAAGCGGAGCCGCATGGTGAAGTCCCCTGATTCCGTCGAATTCGCCGATTCTGTCGATTCTGTCGATTCGGGCGGAGCCTAGGCCACGCGGAGCCCCGCGCCTAGGCGCTCGCGCCCGCTGCCCGAAGCACGTCGGCCGTCTCGGTGTGGGAGCCGTGTGACGCCCAGTACAGCGGGGTATTGCCGGTGCCGTGGTCCTCGCGCAGGTTGGGGTCCGCACCGTGGGCGAGGAGTTCGCGGACGGCTTCGGTGTGGCCCCAGCACGCCGCCCCGCACAGGGGCGTGCCCTGGTCGCCGTGCCCGCTCTCCGCGTCGGGATCCGCGCCTGCCGCCAGGAGAGCCCTGACGATGGGCGCCGTGCCGTGGACGGAAGCGCCGTACAGCGGGGTCGTGCCGTCGGGGTCGGGGGTGCGCGGGTCCGCGCCGCCTCGCAGCAGCGCCTTCACCTCGGTGGTCCAGCCCAGCTCCGACGCCAGGACCAGGCGTTGCGTCATCTTTTTGCGGCGTCGTCTGCTCATGAGGGGCAGGGTAGTTCGGCGGGCGCGCGAGGTGGTCTGATTTTTCGCTCCCCCGTGCGGCGGAGGTGCACGGACCCTGATCGGCCCGTACGCCGATGTGGCGGCCCCGCCCCCGCGCACAGCATGACCGGCATGTTGAAGATGAGCGCGCTGCCGGACGTCCCCCGCTGGGCCGTGATCGCCGCCCACGCCGTCCCCCTGTCCACCCTCCCCTCCGGCCTGTGGCGCATCGCCCTCGTCACCGGGCTCCCGGTGGCGGACGAGTCCGTCAGCGGCTGGGGCGAAATGCTCTACGTCCTGGGGCTCAGCGTCGTCTCCGAGTGCCTCGCCCTGCTGACGCTCGGCCTGGTGCGGGGCTGGGGCGAGGTGGTGCCGGGGTGGATACCGCTGCTCGGCGGGCGCAGGGTGCGGCCGCTCGCCGCGGTGGTTCCCGCGCTGCTCGGGGCGGTGGGCCTCTTCGGGCTCGTGGGCTGGTCGGCCTACGCCTACTACGCGGGCCTCGGGTCGGGCGTCACGGACAGCGCCGTCAAGCAGGCCGTCCTCGTGGCCTGCTACGCACCGCTCCTCCTGTGGGCCCCGCTGCTCGTCGTGGTGACGCTCGCGTACCACCGGCGGCGGAAGGGCCACACGGGCACGGCATGGACTCCTGCGCCGCTGACGGCTAGTAAGTGAGCCCCGCTCCCGTACGGGCAAGCCGTGCGCGCATCACACGGCGACGTACGACGACGTGACCGGAGGCCACCACATGCGAGTTGCCGCCACCCTCTACCTCACCGACGAGACCATCACCCCCGTCCGCCTGGCCCAGGAGCTTGAGCAGCGAGGCTTCGCTGCGCTCTACCTCCCCGAGCACTCCCACATCCCGGTGTCCCGCGAGACCCCCTACCCCGGCGGTGAACTCCCGCCCGAGTGCGCCCGCATGCTCAACCCCTTCGTCGCCCTCGCCCAGGCCGCCGCCGTCACCGACCGCCTCGGCCTCGGCACGAACATCACGCTCGTCGGGCAGCACGACCCCATCGACCTCGCCAAGCAGATCGCGACCCTCGACCACCTCTCCGGCGGCCGGTTCACCCTCGGGGTCGGCTACGGCTGGAACAAGGAGGAGGCCGCCGACCACGGCGTCGAGTGGCGCACGCGGCACGCGCTCGTGCGGGACCGGATGGCGGTCATGCGGGCGTTGTGGGCCGAGCAGCCGACCGCGTACGAGGGTGAGTTCGGGAGCGTCCGGGCCAGCGAGGCCCACCCCAAGCCGCTCCACGGCCCTCGCACCCTCATCGGCGGGGCCGCGGGCCCCAAGCTGTTCGCGCGGATCGCGGAGTACGCCGACGGCTGGCTGCCCATCGGCGGCGCCGGTCTTCGCGATGCGCTCCCCGCGCTCCGCACCGCCTGGGCCGACGCGGGCCGGGAACCCGGCGACCTGTATGTGGCGCTCTCCGCGGTCGAGCCGACCGAGGGCAAGCTCGCCCACTACGAAGAGCTCGGCATCGACGAGGTCATCGTGCAGGTCCCGGCGCGCGGGGAGACGGAGGTGCTGCGCACACTCGACGCTTTCAGCGACACCTGCAAGCGATACGTGCACCTCGCACCCGGCGCCGGAAACCAGCATTGACCTGTCAGCGTTTCTGTCCGCGGTCGCTCGTATGCTCGGACGCATGACCAACAGCGCGCCACAGGACTCAGCACCCCAGGAGCCGACCCCCGCGCCGGCACGGCCCACCGCCAACGCCATGCGACGCGCCCTCAAACGCGCCAGGGACGGCGTCGCGCTCGACACCGCCGAAGCCGCCGTGCTGCTCCAGGCGCGCGGCGACGACCTCAAGGATGTCGCGGCGTCCGCCGCGCGGGTGCGGGACGCGGGCCTCGCCGCCGCGGGGCGCCCCGGCGTCATCACGTACTCGAAGAGCGTCTTCATCCCGTTGACCCGCCTGTGCCGGGACAAGTGTCACTACTGCACGTTCGTGACCGTCCCCGGCAAGCTGCGGCGGGAGGGCCACGGGATGTTCATGTCCCCGGACGAGGTCCTGGACATCGCGCGGCGCGGAGCCGAACTCGGCTGCAAGGAAGCCCTGATCACCCTCGGGGACAAGCCCGAGGACCGCTGGCCCGAGGCGCGCGAGTGGCTGGAGGCGGAGGGGTACGACGACACGATCGCCTACGTGCGTGCCATCTCGATCCGCATCCTGGAAGAGACGGGCCTTCTTCCGCACCTCAACCCCGGCGTCATGACCTGGACCGACTTCCAGCGCCTCAAGCCGGTCGCGCCGTCCATGGGCATGATGCTGGAGACCACCGCCGAGCGCCTGTGGAGCCAGCCGGGCATGCCGCACTACGGCTCCCCGGACAAGGAGCCGGCCGTGCGCCTGCGGGTGTTGGAGGATGCGGGCCGGTCGTCCGTCCCCTTCACCAGCGGGCTGCTCATCGGGATCGGAGAGACGTACGAGGAGCGGGCCGATTCGCTGTTCGCGCTGCGCCGCGTGTCGCGTTCGTACCACGGCATCCAGGAACTGATCATCCAGAACTTCCGCGCCAAGCCGGACACGGCGATGCGCGGCATGCCCGACGCCGAGATGGACGACCTGGTCGCGACGGTGGCCGTGGCCCGGCACATCATGGGTCCCGCGGGCTGCATCCAGGCACCGCCGAATCTGGTCGACGGGGAGTACGCGCGCCTGATCGGCGCGGGCATCGACGACTGGGGCGGCGTATCGCCGGTCACGATCGACCATGTGAACCCGGAGAAGCCCTGGCCGCAGCTTGCCGAGCTCGCCGAACAGTCGGCGGAGGCGGGCTTCCGCCTTGAGGAACGGCTGTGTGTCTACCCGGAGTTCGTGCAACGCGGCGAACCCTGGCTCGACCCGCGCCTGCTGCCGCACGTACGCGCCCTTGTCGACCCGGAGACGGGCCTTGCGAACCCCGACGCCCGGCCGAGCGGCCTGCCCTGGCAGGAGCCCGACGAGGGTTACGTGGCCTCCTCAGGCCGCACGGACCTGCACCGCACGATCGACACCACGGGGCGTACGTCCGACCGCCGCGAGGACTTCGACGAGGTGTACGGCGACTGGGAGGCCCTGCGTGAGCAGGCCGCGCCCGGCATGGTGCCGTCCCGCATCGACGGTGACGTCCGCTCGGCCCTCGCGACGGCCGCCGACGACCCGACGCGCCTGACGGACGAGCAGGCGCTCGCCCTCCTCCACGCGGACGGGCCCGCGCTCGACGCGCTGTGCGGCATCGCTGACGACGTACGCAAGTCGATGGTCGGCGACGACGTCACGTACATCGTCACGCGGAACATCAACTTCACGAACGTCTGCTACACCGGCTGCCGCTTCTGCGCCTTCGCCCAGCGACGCACGGACGCCGACGCGTACACGCTCTCCCTGGACCAGGTCGCCGACCGTGCCGCGCAGGCGTGGGAGGTCGGCGCCACCGAGGTGTGCATGCAGGGCGGCATCCACCCGGACCTGCCCGGCACCGCGTACTTCGACATCGCGCGCGCCGTGAAGGAGCGCGTGCCGGGCATGCACGTGCACGCCTTCTCACCGATGGAGGTCGTGAACGGCGCGACGCGGACCGGTATGTCGATACGGGACTGGCTCAGCGCGGCGAAGGACGCGGGCCTGGACTCGATCCCCGGCACGGCCGCGGAGATCCTCGACGACGAGGTGCGCTGGATCCTGACCAAGGGCAAGCTGCCCACGGCGACGTGGATCGAGGTCGTGAAGACGGCCCACGAGCTGGGCATCCGCTCGTCCTCCACGATGATGTACGGGCATGTGGACCAGCCGAGGCACTGGCTCGGGCACTTCCGCACTCTTGCCGCGATGCAGCAGGACGCGCTGGCCAAGGGGGTTGAAGGGTTCACGGAGTTCGTGACGCTGCCCTTCATCCACACGAACGCGCCGGTGTATCTGGCGGGCATCGCACGCCCAGGACCGACGACCCGCGACAACCGCGCGGTGGTCGCGATGGCGAGGCTCCTGCTCCACCCGCACATCCCGAACATCCAGACCAGCTGGGTGAAGCTGGGCACGGAGGGGGCGGCGGAGATGCTGCGCTCGGGCGCGAACGACCTGGGCGGCACGCTGATGGAGGAGACCATCTCCCGGATGGCGGGCTCCAGTTACGGCTCGTACCGCTCGGTCAAGGACCTCATCGCGATCGCGGAGGAGGCCGGACGTCCGGCGAAGGCACGGACGACGCTGTACGGAGAGGTGTCCCAGGAACGCCAGGAGGCGGCCGCCGCTTCGGACGGCCACCTCCCGGAACTACTGCCGGTCCTGGACTAGGGGCTCTCGGGGGTCAGGAGCCCCTGGCGGAGGGGCAGGGGTCAGCCGGTGATCCTGCTGCCGAAGTGGGCCCCTGCCTCCGGGGTGCCCAGGGTGGACGGGCTGAACGACGTGATGCCGGTCGTCGTCAGGCCCGTCTTGGCGCCACGGAACAGCCAGGCAGCGCCCGAGTCCTTGGTCGTGCCGTCTTCCTGGGGCACGCCCACGGTCAGGTCGGCGAGGCCGTCCTTGTTGACGTCGGTGAGCTGGACCTCCTCGCCGAAGTTGTCGTCCTTCTCCGAGGCGCCGGGGACGCCCGCCGTGCCCTGGTTGAAGTCCTGGGCGCCGCTGCCGGTCAGGCCGTTCGCGCCGCCCTTGAGCAGGACGACCGCACCGGCGTCGACGGCGTTGCCGAGGTTCTCGCCGGGCACGCCCACCGCGATGTCGGCGTAGCCGTCGCCGTTGACGTCGCCCGCGGTGACGGAGGCGCCGAACTGGTCGCCGTACTCGGGCCCGTTGATCTCCGCCGACTCGCTGGCGCCGGGGACGCCCGCGGTGTCCTGGTCGATCTTCGCGGTGCGGCTGGAGAAGCCGGACTTGGAGCCGTAGACGACCCGGACCGCGCCCGCGTCGTACACCTGGGTCTCGGAGACCTCGTCGACCTCACGGGCCACCAGGTCGCCGTAACCGTCCTTGTCCACGTCGGCGATGACGCCGTTCGTCGTGAACTTCTTGGTCGGCGTCGACGTCTTGGAGAGGCCGTCCTTGCTGCCCTTCCACAGACGCGAGGAGTGCTGCATCTCCTCCATGGCGTGGCCCGTGACGAGGTCGTCGGCGCCGTCACCGGTCACGTCGCCCACGATGAGGTCCTGGGGGCCGTCGTCGCTGTTCTCGACGGACGAGGTGGAGGCGGGCTTCCCGTCGCGGGTGAACGGGCCGTAGCGCACCTCCATCTTGGACAGGTTGTTGGTGACGAGGTCGGCCTTGCCGTCGCCGTTGAAGTCGCCGGTCTTCAGCTGGTCCGTGAAGTCGCCCTGCAGCGGGCTGCCCTTGGTCAGGCCGTCCGCGGAACCCCAGATCACGGCGTCGACCTTGCCGTTGTTCACGACGAGGTCGGTGTATCCGTCGCCGTCGAAGTCACCGGCGGGACCCGCGCCGAAGCCGCCGTTGTCCTCGGGGTCGGCGGGTACGCCGGGGGTGGTGCGGTCGATCTTCTTGGCGTGCGCGGTGTCGGCGCCGGACGCCGAGCCGTACACGATCGAGACGTAGCCCGCGCCGCCCGGCGCGGAGATGGCGAGGTCGGCGTATCCGTCATGGTTGAAGTCGGTCACCGGCTTGTCGGCCGCGGTGGGGGCGGCGGTGGCGGAACCGGTCGTCATCGCGATGGCGAACGGCGTCGCAAGCGCGGTGACGGCGACTGCGGCTATGAGTGAACGTCGCACTGATCCTCCTGTGGGGAAACTGCTGTGACGTAAGGGAGACAAGGGTCCTGCGTCGATGGTTGTGCGCTACAGGTTCACCGTTACGTTGCCTGACATTCTCGTTACAGAAGCCGGTGTTCCTGTTACAGAGCCAGGCATTTATCAGGACAGAAGCCCCGCGGTGTTTGCCAAGGCCTAGGCAGGCGTGCGGACTTGCGACGCCGGTTCATGACTGCCTGCAGCGAGGTGGTAGCGCACATCGACCTCGGCAAAGGGCTGTGAGCCCTGGGCGTGGCGCAGCCGGATCGGCTTGCCGCCGGGGTTGTCGAAGAGCCGGATGCCGTCACCGAGCAGGATGGGGGCGATGTGCAGGTCGATTTCATCGATCAGGCCGCGTTCGAGCAGTTGGCGGCCGATCGTCGGGGAGAGCACTTCGAGGTTCTTGCCGCCGGCGGCCTCCAGGCCGATGCGTACCGCCTCGGCCACGTCGCAGTTCAGGAACGTGACGCCTTCGGCGGGCGTGGCATCTTCGGGGTGGTGGGTGAGGACGAAGATCCGGCCGTGCCAGTCCTCGCTGTAGGGCCGGGCGCCCGGGGCGCGGTCCCAGCCGTTCCGCCCGCCCAGGACCGCGCCGGTGGTCTCGATGTACTCCTCTTCCACGCCGTCGCGGCCGGTGACCCCGGTCAGCCAGTCCATGGCGTGGTTCGGGCCCGCCACGAACCCGTCAAGCGACATGCTGAAGTGGAAGAGGACCTTGCCGACGGCCTGTTGCGGTGCGAGGTCGAACATCGGGAGCTCCTTCGCTCGTCGGTGCCGGCGCGACGAGCGCCCGCTGCACAGACAGACCGGACGCACGCCCCGAACTCATCGCCGTATCCCGGACCGTTGAGAGAGGGCCGTCAAGAGAGGGGCCGTTAAGAGGAGGCTGTCAAGAGAGGGCGGAGACCCTCACGGCCGCGCCTGCTCAGGCAGGGTGAGGATTTCGGCTCCGTCGTCGGTGATGGCGATGGTGTGCTCGCTGTGTGCGGTCCGGCAGCCCGTCGCGCTGCGCAGCGTCCAGCCGTCGGCATCGGTGACGAGCGTGGCGGTGTCGGCCATGATCCAGGGCTCCAGGGCAAGCAGCAGTCCGGGGCGCAGTTTGTATCCACGCCCGGGCCGTCCGGTGTTCGCGACGTGCGGGTCCTGGTGCATGGTCGAGCCGATGCCGTGACCGCCGAACTCGGTGTTGATCGGGTAGCCCGCTTCGCCGAGGACCGTGCCGATGGCGTGGGAGAGGTCGCCGATGCGCGCCCCCGGCTTGGCGGCGGCGATCCCCGCGGCGAGCGCGCGTTCGGTCGTCTCGATCATCGCGACGCTGTCCGCGGGCCTGGCCTTGCCCACCAGGAAGCTGATGGCGGCGTCCGCGGCCACTCCGCGCCTGGAGACGGCCAGGTCGAGTGTCAGCAGATCACCGTCGGCCAGCGTGTAGTTGTGGGGCCGTCCGTGGAGCACGGCGTCGTTGACGGCCGTGCAGATGTAGTGACCGAACGGGCCGCGCCCGAAGGAGGGCGCGTAGTCGACGTAGCAGGACTGCGCTCCTGCCTCCGTGATCATTTCCTTGGCCCACTGGTCGATGTCCAGGAGGTTCGCGCCGACCGTGCTGCGGCGCTTCAGTGCCTGCAGGATGCCGCCGACCAGCGCGCCGGTGTCTCTCGCCTGGTCGAGCAGGGTGCGGTTCAGGATCTCAATCATGGGGGCCTCTCGCGTCCTTCCAATAACAATACCGGTCTAACTGTACCGGTATTAGAATGGGCTCATGGTCAGGTTGCCGCTCACCCCCGCCGAGGTCGAACGCGGAGAGCGCCTCGGCGCCCTGCTGCGGCGGGCGCGGGGCTGTCGCTCGATGCTCGACGTCGCGCTTGCCGCGCACATTTCGCCCGAGACTCTCCGGAAGATCGAAACCGGCCGCGTGGCCACCCCGGCGTTTCCGACTATTGCGGCACTCGCCGACACTCTAGGCCTGTCCCTCGACGCGGTCTGGGCTGAGATCAGCCAGCCGGAGCGCGCTGTGGAGGATCCGCTGGGCCCGCTGGATCGGCTGGACCGGTCGGCCCTGCCTGTCGCGCGGCCTGCGTCTTTGGCGTCGTAACCCGTCGCGATCTTTCACCACGTGTCCGTGCCGTGCGTACATGCCGTGTGTCCATGTCATGTGGCTATGGCATGGACATTTTGCGGCCCTGTGGAGATCCATGAAGAGGCCTGGTGAAGGCCGGTCAAAAGTGATCTCAGGGGCGACTCTTCAGATATCTCTTCGCCACCGAACCGAGCGTTCCCGGTCGATTACAGTGCTGCGCAGACGTGCAGGGGGAGAGCAGGGGAGGAGGTGCGATGAGCACCGCAGCAGCCACCGGAGTCTGGGGCCGCGCCGAGCAGCAGGACTTCCGCAGCCGGGTCCGCGGCACGCTGCTCGGGGGTGCCGTCGGGGACGCGCTCGGCGCTCCCGTCGACTCGCTGAGCCTCAAGGGGATACGCGAGGCGTACGGCGCCGAAGGGCTCACCGAACCCGCTCCCGCACACGGCAGGCGCGGCGCCGTCACCGCCGCCACGCAGCTCACCCTCTTCACCGTCGACGGACTCATACGCGCCCAGGTGCGGCGCGACACCGGCGCCTGGCATCCGCCCACCGACCTGCACCGCGCCTACCGGCGCTGGGCGGCCACCCAGAGCGACTGGGGGCCCGACGAGCGGCGCAAGGAAGACGGGTGGCTGGCCCGCGAGGAGTGGCTGTACTCGCGGCGGTCGCCCGCCCGTTCCTGCCTGCTGGGGTTCGGGGACGAGGAGATGGGGACGCTCGAGGCGCCCAAGAACCCCGAGGAGCAGGGAGCCGAGGCCGTCACCCGGTCCGCTCCCTTCGGGCTCCTTGTCGGGTGGGAGCCGCAGCTGGTGCTTCAGCTGGCGGTGGAGTGCGCGGTGCAGACGCACGGCCACCCCACGGCCTATCTCGCGGCCGGTGCGCACACCGTCCTTGTGCACGGACTCGCCCGCGGGGAGTCCCTTGACGGTGCCATCCAGCGGACGCTCGCGCTGCTCGCCTCCCGGCCCGGACACCAGCCCGTCACCGACGCCCTGAAGCATGCGCTGGGAGCCGTGCGGCAGGGGATGCCCAACCCCTCGCGGGTGGAGGAACTGGTCGGCGACGGCGGCGCGGAGGGCGCGCTCGCAGCCGCCGTCTACTGCGCTCTCGTGGGCGAGGACATCCGCCACGGTCTGCGTCTCGCCGTCAACCACGGGGGCGCGTCCGCTGCCGCGGGGAGCTTGTGCGGGGCGCTGCTCGGCGCGCTGCACGGCGAGACCGCACTGCCTCCGGGCTGGCTCACGGAGCTGGAGGGGCGGGCCACGATTCTTGAGCTCGCGGACGATTTCGCCATGGAGATGACGCAGGGGCCCGCCCTGCACGGGCCTGCGGTGTCGTCGCCGGGGTGGCTGGCGAAGTATCCGCGGGCGTAGGCGGTACGCAATACGCCGGACGGGCTGGAGGGTGTCCAGCCCGTCCGGCGTTTGAGGACGAACTCGGCGGAGCCGGTGATTTACGGCGACGGACGCTGGGCCGAGCCCAGCACCTCGTCCTGCGTCTCAGTCGGCGCCGGAACAGCCGCAGCGCCGGAGGCGGAGCCGTCGTCATCCGTATTGATCTTCTCGATGATCGCGTCCCGCTCCGGGGTGTCCTCGGGCTTGATGTAGCCGATCGCGATGTAGAGGATCAGCGAGACCGCCAGCGGGATCGAGACCTGGTACTCCAGGGGCACCCCGCCCTCGACGTTCCAGTTGATCGGGTAGTTGACCAGCCAGAAGGCGAGCAGACCCATCGACCAGCTGGTCAGCGCCGCGGTCGGTCCCGACTTGCGGAACGTGCGCAGCAGACCCAGCATCATCGGGATCGCGATCGGACCCATGAGGCCGGCCACCCACTTGATGACGACCGTGATGATGTCCTTGAACGCGGGGGAGTTGACCTGCGTGGCCACCGCCATCGACAGGCCAAGGAAGATCACCGTCGTCAGACGCGCCGCGATCAGACCCTTGCGGTCGTTCCACCCTCTGGCCTTCTCGGACACCACGGGCGCCACGTCCCGAGTGAACACCGCCGCGATGGCGTTGGCGTCCGATGAGCACATGGCCATCGTGTGCGAGAAGAAGCCGACGATGACCAGGCCCAACAGGCCGTGGGGGAGGAGCTGTTCGGTCATCAGGGCGTACGAGTCCGAGCCGTCGGGCTTCTGCGCCTTCACCAGGAGCGGGGACATCCACATGGGGAAGAAGAGGACGACCGGCCACACCAGCCACAGGATCGCCGAGAGCCGGGCCGAGCGCGCGGCCTCGCGGGGGCTCGACGTGGCCATGTAGCGCTGGGCCTGGTTGAGCATGCCGCCGTTGTACTCGAAGAGCTTGATGAAGAGGAACGCCAGAAGGAAGACCGTTCCGTACGGTCCGACCAACGGCTTGCCGTGTCCCGCCAGTGCGGGCTCGTCCCAGACTCCGAAGAAGCCGCCGTGGTCGCCCAGCTTGGCCACCACGGCCACGAACATCGCGACACCGGCCAGGAGCTGGATGATGAACTGGCCGAGCTCGGTGAGCGCGTCGGCCCACAGCCCGCCGATGGTGCAGTAGATGGCGGTGATCACGCCGGTGATCAGGATGCCCTGGTTGATCGAGATGCCGGTGAAGACGGAGAGCAGCGTGGAGATGGCGGCCCACTTGGCGGCCACGTCCACGATCTTCAGGAGCATGCCGGACCAGGCGAGCGCCTGCTGGGTCTTCAGGTTGTAGCGGTTCTTGAGGTATTCGAGCGGCGATGCCACATGCAGTCGCGAGCGCAACCGGTTGATGCGGGGCGCGAAGAGCTTCGAACCGATGGCGATGCCGAGCGCGATGGGGAACGACCAGGTGATGAAGGACGTGACGCCGTAGGTGTACGCGATGCCCGCGTACCCGGTGAACATCACCGCGCTGTAGCCGGACATGTGGTGCGAGATGCCGGAAAGCCACCAGGGCATCTTGCCGCCCGCGGTGAAGAAGTCGCTGACGTTGTCCACGCGCTTGTGCGACCAGATGCCGATCGCGACCATGATTCCGAAGTAGCCGATGAGCACGGCCCAGTCGAGACTGTTCATGTGCCCCCTCCAGGGGTCCGCCTTGTGAACTGCGCTGAAATGCCGTGCACTTCGCCAGTTTCGTGTCATAAGGGACGTGGGCGGCCTTGAAGTGCCCGCTCATGGTGGGTTCGGGCATACGTCGCGGACAACCGGCCGTGAGGTCAAGAGCAAGTAAAATCGTTCATTTTGCTGACCTGCGTTCACATCCTTGATTTCCGGCGACCACCTGGCGAGGCCCCGTAAACGCACAAAACGGCTGTACGGGACCCAAGTCCCGTACAGCCGCTGCCTGCTCGCTGTCTGCTCGTCGCCTGTTCCGCCGCGGGCGACGCCTACCGCATCAGCTCACCCGCGTTCACCAGAAGCGACTGCCCCGTGATCGCCCGCGCCCTGTCCGACGCGAGGAACACCGCCGCGTCCGCCACATCCCCGTCCGTGGCAAGGTCCGGCAGCGCCATCCGCTCCGCGAGACGGCCCCGCACCTCACCCTCCGGCACCCCCTCGGTGTGCGCGGTGAACTGGACGTACGCCTCGACCGGCGGGCCCCACATCCAGCCGGGCAGGACCGTGTTGACCCTGATCCGGTCAGGACCCACCTCGTGCGCCAGGGAGTACATCGCCGACGTCAGCGCGCCCTTCGATGCCGCGTACGCCGCCTGCCGCACCTGCGAGGGCGACGCGACGGCCGACTGCGTGCCGATGAACACCACCGAGCCTCCCCGCTCCTTCAACGCGGGGAGGCAGGCCCGGGTCATGCGGAGCGTGCCGAGCAGATTGACATTGATGACCTGCTGCCAGGTCGCGAAGTCCGCGTCCTGAATGCCGCCGAAGTAGCTGTCCCAGGCGGCCACATGGACCACCGCGTCGATCCCGCCGAAGCGCTCGCGCGCCAGGAGTGCCAGGGCCTCGCACTGGAGCTCATCGGTGATGTCGGTCGCGCGGTACGCCGTGTGCGTGCCATCGGGGTCGATCTCCTCGGCCGACTTGGCGAGGTTCGCCTCCGTGCGCGCCCCGAGGACGGCTCGGCCCCCGTCGCGCACCACGGCGGCCGCCACCTGATGGCCGAGGCCGGCACCGACCCCCGAGACGACGACGGTCTTTCCTTCGAGGAGCGACGGCATGGAGCGCCTCCCGGCTCTGGCAGTTTTGCTGACGGAGCGTCAGAGTATGGGCGTCCACCGGAGGAAGGAAGAGGGAGGAAGGGGAGAGGCATGAGCGAAGACACTCGCGAAAGCACACGCGGCAACGCCCGCGGCAACGCCCGCGATGACACCCGCGATGACACCCGCAGCGAGGTCTACGGCGAGCTGGCCGCGGTCGGGCCCTACGGCGTGCGTCCGGGCCACGCCCTGATCACCATGGTCGAACCGCACCCGGGTCACGAGTACGCGTACAACCGCTGGTACGAGGACGATCACTACTACGCCGGCGCGATGGCGATGCCCTGGATGTACGCGGGCCGCCGCTGGGTCGCCCCCCGAGAGCTGCAACTCCTCCGGTACCCCGAGAAGTCCGCTGTCGCTCAGCCCGTGACGGCGGGCTGCTACCTCTCCACGTACTGGGTCACCGAGGGCCGCTACGACGACCACATGAAGTGGACCGTGGGCATCAACAAGCGCCTCAACCGCGACGGCCGCGTCTACCAGGACCGCACGCACGTGTTCACGGCCTTTCAGGACCACGAGGCCACCGTCTACCGGGACGGGGCGGCAGGGCCCCGTGACTTCCACGCGCTCGACCACCCCTACCAAGGCCTCGTCCTGGAGGTCATCGACGCCGAATCGGGCGGGCAGCGGGAGGAGCTCATCGAGTGGCTGCGGGCCAAGCAACTGCCGCGCGCCCTGGCGGGGTCGCCCGCCGCGATGGTGACGATCTTCCGGCCGACTCCGCTGCCGGGGGACCGTATGACGTACGTGAAGCAGGTCGAGGGAGTCGATACGCGGCTGACGCTGCTCTGGTTCCTGCAGGCCGATCCGCGCGAGTGCTGGCAGGAGCATTTCGCCGGGCGGGCGGACGCGGTGGCGGAGTCCGGCCTCGGGCGGGTGGAACTGGTCGCGCCGTTCATCCCCACGGTGCCGGGAACGGACATGTACGTCGATCAACTGCGGTAGCTACCTGCGGTAGTCACTGCGGTAGTCACCTGCGGTAGTCAGGGCCGAGCCCCCTCGGCCGGGACGGCGGGCCAGTCGAGAGGGCTCAATCGGTTGTGCTTATGAGGTTGTTGAACTCTCGCTGATCCCGTGGTGCTGATGTGCGAGGAGGTGCGTATCAGCCGAGGTGTGAAGTCTCCCGGCCGACCTCGGAGACGAACGCGCGCCACGAGTCGGAGGGAAAGGCGAGGACGGGCCCCGCGATGACCTTCGAATCCCGGATCGAAATTGCGCTTGCAATCGGGGACTTGACCTCGACGCACGCGCCGTTTCCCGTGGAATACGAGGACTTGACCCACGTATTCGTAGCGCCCTGATGAATTGCCATGGTTACTCCGGTTTGCCCAGTGGGTGAGTTGCGGTCACCGCCGAGAGCGGCTGTGCCAACATGTGTTGCTTGATGGCGTGAATGACGCTACTCGCCAACATCGCCGAGTGAAGGGAGCGTTCACTCGACCGGATGGCATATTCCACTGGGGTCTTCCGCCCCGCCGAGGGAAAGGTGTACCGTGCCGCACTCTTCTCCGGGGGGCGGCCGCATAGGCGATGTACGCCCTAGCGCGCGTACTCTTTCGCGATGTCTGCGATGAGTTGGCGTGATTGATCCACATTCAGGGCCTGTGCCCGCAGGTGTTCGTACATCACGCTGTACTGCTGGACGTCGTTCGCCTTCTCCAGATAGAGATCGCTCGTGACGCCCTCGATGTAGACCACGCTGGAATCCGCGGCGTCCGGGAACTCGAGAATCGCGTACTGACCGTTGAGGCCCGGGTGCGCGCCCATCTCGAAGGGAATCACCTGGACGGTCACGTGCGGCAGTTGGGACTGCTCCACGAGATGTTCCAGCTGGTCGCGCATCAGATGCCGGGAGCCGACCACGCGGCGCAGTGCGGACTCGTCCAGGACGGTCCACAGACGCAGGGGGTTCTCCGGGGCGTTGATGCGCTCCTGACGGCGGACGCGGACCTGGACGCGCTTCTCGATGTCCGACGGCGTCGTCTCCGGCAGCGCGCCGGTGATGAGGGCCTCCGCGTACGCACGGGTCTGGAGCAGGCCGGGGACGACCTGCGGGTCGTACACACGCAGGGATGCCGCGTCCGTCTCCAGACCGATGTAGACGCTGTACGGAATGTCGCCGAAGGAGTGCCACCAGCCTTGCTGGCGTGAGTCCTTGGCCATTTGCATAAGCGAGTCGACGATGCGGTGGTCCTCGACTTCGTAGACCCCGCAGAGATCGCGTACATCGCGCTGGCTGATCGAACGGCGGCCGTTCTCGAGGCGGCTGATCTTCGACTGCGAGACCAGCAGGCGCTCGGCGACCTCCTCGGCCGTCATGCCTTTGAGCTCGCGGAGCCTGCGGAGCTCCTGGCCCAACCGGCGTCGCCTGACGGTGGGATTGACACTGGACGCCACGGGACGTGCACCTCCGACTACATGCCTCTACTTTGCGTATCTGCTGTTGAGCAGAGTGCCACCAACGCGTCGCACACCGCTGGGAAACAGCCGCAATGCGACGTTGAAGACGGACGTGAGGACTGGTGTGAAGGGTGCGGCCCGGCTGCGGGGTCGCCAAGATGTGCGGCCGCGCGGGGCGGAGGTACCGGTGTCGTCGTCCGGACGTTCCGGTGCCAGTGCCCCGCGCGGCCCAGCGGCTCCCGTACCGGGTCTGGGGGACTGCGGTGCGGCGTTGCTGTTGCCGGTGCTGCGGTAAGCCTTTACTGCTGTGAGTCTTTACTGCGGTGAGTCTGGTGCTGCGGTGAGTCTTGATACTGCGGTGAGTCTTGTACTGCGGTGCGTCGATCAGTTCCGACAGTTCCGACCGGGCTTGCCCGGTCAGTTCTGACCGGGCTCAGTGGGCCACGGCACGTGCCATGGACCCGCGGCGCGGCTGCATCGGGACCCCGCCGGGTTCCGGTGCGGTCCTGGCCGGCTGTCGGCCACCGCTTGGTCCACCTGGTCCACCCGGCCCACCCGGACCCGCTGGGGCCGGGCTGCGGCGCGGCTGAGCGGCCACACCGTTCTGGACGTCCATCACGGCGTGCGCCACGAGGCCGCCCATCGGGTCGTGCCTGATCAGGTCCCGGAGACGGGAGCGCGATGAGCGCCCCTCGTTGCCGGGGTACAGGTGCTTGCCGAGTCCCACTGCGTGAGCGAGCGCGGCGAGCGCCGCGGTCCGCGGGTCCGGCGGGACGCCGGTGCGGATCGCACTGTCCAGTCGGGACCTGATGTCCCGGCTGATTGCCGTGTCCGTCGCTTGGTAGCGAGTCGTCGGCAGCACTCCGCACATCTGGCCCGAAACGGCATGCACCATGCCGCACCGCTCCAGGTGCGCGAGGTAAATCTGGCGCAGCCCCAGTCGGGGCCCGCCAATCCAGTGGACTGCCCGAACCGGGCTGCCGCGCCTGCGCAGCAGTTCCAGTGCGGAGTCCAGAGTCGGATCTCCGGTCGGCCGTGGCATCACCACGGCGATACGATCCCCGTCTGGGGCTATCCGTCCGGCCAGCGCCAGCTCCACTAGCTGTGCTCCGGCCAGACCGAGGTCGAGCGACTGCGGCTGCGCTGTGGTACCCGTGGCCGGGTCCAAAGCGAGCAGCAGAAGCTCCTCCGGAATTGTTCTGCGGCTCCTGCCCATCCATGCCTCCCCGCGTGGATGAATGACAGGGTGACCCCTCTCACATTGGTCTGTCGAGAGTGCGTGACCGGTAAGTACGGGAACCAGTAGGTATGTCGTTCTCGTCTACCACGGGGGTTAAGCCCCCACACAGGACACTGGTACATGGTTCGGACAGTGGGTCCGGCCATGTTTTGGCGCAACGGCAACGCGAGCGGCATGGCGTACGAGGAGGCATCGGTGGCGGGCGAGACCCCCGACAGGTCGAAGCAGCGGAAGTCGTCGGGGAAACCGACTGGGGCAGAACCGTCAGTGCCGGCACCGACACCGGAGGAACGCGACCCGCGCCTTGCGGTGGCCCGAGAGGTCCCCGCGGCGCGCGAGGAGCGGGCGGACACGGCAACGGCGGTCTTCTCGACGAAGGCGGTGTCGGAGACGGCGGCGGCAGCGGGCGAGCCCGCTGGTTCCGGGGAATCCACCGGTTCCGGGGATTCCAAGGATTCCGGAGATTCCGGGGATGGGGATTCCGCTGAGGGCTCCGAAGGCTCCCAGGGCTCTGAGAGCGCCGAAAGCGCCGAGAGCGAGCCCAAGGGCGCGAAGAACGGCGACGCGCGGCTGAGGGCCGCTGTGGCGGCGTGGGTGGCCTCGGCGGACGAGGAGGCCCCCGGGGCCGCGGAGACCGAGAAGGCCGCGGAGACGGGGACTGCGTCCGGCGAGGAGGCGGCTTCCGGCGAGGACGCTGCCGCCGACGCCGAGGAGAGCTCCCCCGGCGAGGCAGCTGATTCCGGTGAGTCGAGCGGTGGCGTCGCGACGCCCGAGGGCTTGGCCGCACCCAGCGACTCCGATGCATCTGCCGCCGAGGAGGGAGCGGGTGTCGGGGAGGAGAGCTCCTCCGACGCCGAGCAGAGCGCCGCCGACGCCGAGGCCCCGGCCGAGGTCGAGCCGGAGGCCGAGGTTCGCTCGGGCGACTCGGACGCGGCAAGCGACGGCGACGGGGACAGTGACGGGGATGCGGCTTCGGCCGACAGCCCTGGTGAAGCCGACGTGGCGGACAGCCCCGAGGACGCCGTGCCTGGCGACGCCGCCAAGCCCGTCGCCGACGAGGACGCCTCGAAGGCGAAGGACTCCGACGCCTCCGACGAGCCCAAGGACTCCACCAAGGAGTCCACCAAGGACTCCGCTGAGGGCGACACCAAGGCCTCGACCGACACCGACGCTGCCGCCGACGACGCTGACGTCGCCGACGGCAAGACCGCGACGGAACCCCCCGAGGATCCCCGCACCGGCGGAGTCGACCAGGCCACCGCGGTCTTCAAGGCGCTCCCTCCGAAGACCGTCGACCAGCCGACCACCATGCTGAAGCTGGGCGACCACAAGCCCGGAGCCAAGAAGCCCGAGGGCAAGGGCACCGCCAAGCCGGAAGACAAGTCCGCAGACAAACCCGCGGACAAGGCTGAAGACAAGCCCGCGGACAAGGCCAAGTCCGAAGCGAAGTGGACCGCAAAGCCCACAGCAAATCCCACGGCAAACCCCACGGCAAAGCCCGCGGCGCAGCCCTCCGCGAAGCCCGAAGGCGAAGCCGAGCGCACCAGCAAGTTCGTCGCGCTCAAGCCCCTCGACGGCGCTACACGCAGCGGCGCACTGCCCCCGGTCGCGGCGACCCCCGCCCCTGAAGCGACCGCGCCCGCAAAGGCGCCGACGCCGGAAAAGGGCAACGTAGGCCCCGAGCACACCACCCAGCAGCCGCTCCCTCCGAGGCCTGCGCTCGACCTGCTCGCCGAGCTGACCAACACTCCGCCGCCGCCCGAGACCCGGGTCCGCACCACCGTGCGGCGAGTCAAGGTCTGGACGCCGCTGGTGCTGCTCATGGTGATCGTCTTTGCGGTCGTACAGGCTGTGCGTCCGCTGCCGACGCCCACCCTCACGCTCACCGCGAAGGAGACCGTCTCCTTCGAGGGAGGCAAGCCGTCCATGCCGTGGCCGAGTCAGGGCCAGGCGGCGATGGACGTCAACGGCATCGGGACGTTCGGTACGTCCGGCGACCAGAAGCCCGTGCCGATCGCGAGCATCGCCAAGGTCATGACGGTCTATCTCGTCCTGCGTGACCACCCGCTGAAGAGTGGCAACAACGGCCCGAAGATCCCGGTCGACGCCGCGGCGGAGAAGCACTACGAGACCGGCAAGGCGGAGAACGAGTCGGTCGTCAAGGTCTCCGAGGGTCAGAAGATCACGCAGTACGAGGCGTTGCAGGCGGTCATGCTGCCGTCCGCGAACAACATCGCCAAGCTGCTCGCCCGCTGGGACACCAAGAGCGATTCCGAGGACGAGTTCGTCGCGAAGATGAACAAGACCGCCAAGGAACTCGGCATGAAGAACACCCACTACACGGACCCGAGCGGCCTCGACAAGACGACCGTCTCCACCGCCGAGGACCTCGTGAAGCTGGGCCGGGCCGCGATGGAGGACCCGGTCTTCAACGAGATCTCCCGCCAGCCCAGTTACAAGGACCTCAACGGCGACAAGCAGAGGAACTTCTTCGGGCTCGTCCCGACGGTCGCCATCGGCATCAAGACCGGCACCACCACCGCGGCGGGCGGCAACATCCTCTTCGCCGCGGAGAAGAAGATCGGCGGCCAGACCCGCACGATCATCGGTGCCGCCCTCGGCCAGTTCGGGCAGAACGGCACGGCCAACATCGACGAGGTCACCGGGGCCACCCGCAAGCTCATCGAGGCCGGGCAGGGTGCGCTCACCGCCAAGACGATCGTCAAGAAGGGCGACGTCGTCGGTCAGGTCGACGACGGTCTGGGCGGCACGACCCCGGTCGTCGCCACCAAGGACGTCGCCGCCGCGGGCTGGTCGGGCCTGACAGTGAAGCTGAAGCTCGGCGACAAGGCGGGCGATACGGTTCCGCACTCGGCGAAGGCCGGCACCGAAGTGGGTGTGCTGAGCGTCGGCGACGGCAAGGACGGCGCCGTCGAGGTGCCCGTCGCGCTCCAGAGCGACCTCGCCGAGCCGGGCTTCGGCGCCAAGCTGAAGCGCGTCGGCTGAGGCATACGCAGGACGACGTAGTACGAGGCAGTACTACACAGCACGACGCAGTACGACGCAGCAGTAAGAGGCAGTACGAGGCAGCAGGACGACGCGCGACCACGCGTTGGTAGCCCCCGGAGAGAGCGCCCCCACCCCCGGCTCTCTCCGGGCCCTGCGTGCTAGCGTCACAATTTCGGGGGCAGTACACCGGGGCTGAGTGACGGGGTGTTCCGGGACGAACCCTTCGACACGACCCACGCCCCCCAGACGGACAGAACGACACGGGGAGTGCCGCAAGTGGCCACAGCGGAGCCGACGCGAGCCGACGACGCCGATCCTGATTCCGGCACCGGTGGCGGCACCCGCACCGGGGCGCGAATACAGCTGCCCGCCCAGCGCCGCGACGACCCCGTCGTCCCCGAAGGGGAATCCGGGTGGATGCGGTTCCTGAGGCACCCCGTGACCATCGCGACCGTCACCGCGGCGGTTCTGCACGTCCTGTGGTTCTTCATCTTCGCCAACAGCGGCGGTGACCTCGCCGCGCAGGACGCCTGGGCCGAGTTCGTCGGACGGCACCCCGACTCCGCGTACAACCTCGCCTGGTACGGCGGGATGCACCCGGTGTCGTACAGCGTCGTCTCGCCGTATCTGATGTCGGTGCTCGGCGTCCGGACCACGATGATGATCGCCGGGACGATCTCCGCGGCGATGCTCACGATGATCCTGGTCCGCAGCCGCGCGGTGAAGCAGCCGCTGTGGCCCGCGCTCGCGGGTGTCTTCGCGCTGTTCTGCAACGCGGTGTCGGGCCGCGTGACGTACGGCCTCGGTCAGATGTTCGCGCTGATGGCCGTCGCCGCCGTCTTCTGCTGGCCCTACCGCTGGCGCTACAAGCGGTGGGCGAAGGCCCTGGTCGCCGCGCCGTTCGCCGCGCTCGCGACCATGGGAAGCCCGGTGGCAGGCCTCTTCGTGGGCATGGTCGCCGCCGCCCTCTTCCTCAGCAAGCGCTACCCCGGCGCCTACGCGCTCGGGCTCGCGCCCGCCGTCGTCGTGGGCATCTCCGCGTGGCTCTTCCCGTTCTCCGGTACGCAGCCGATGTCGTTCGGGTCGGCTTCGCTGCCCCTGCTCTTCTGCGCGTTCATCTTCTACGTCGTACCGAAGCACTGGAAGACCGTGCGGATCACCACCGTCGTGTACGCGATCTTCGTGCTCGGCGTCTGGCTGATCAACTCGCAGATCGGCTCCAACATCACCCGCCTCGCGATGTCCTTCGCGGCGGTCGTGCTGCTCGCCGCCCTGCCGTTCGCCGTCCCGAAGACCCGCAAGTGGTACGTGATCGTCGTGGGGCTCGCCGGATTCGTCGGCTGGGTCGGGTTCAAGGCGGGCGACGACGCGGTGCACACGACGCCCGTCGCCTCCTGGACGCGTGAACTGGCGCCGCTCGTCAATGAGCTGCAGGAGGTCGGCGCGGACAAGGGCCGCGTCGAGGTCGTGCCCGCGCGCAGCCACCGCGAGGCCTCCGCGCTCTCCCCCTACGTGAACCTCGCCCGCGGCTGGAACCGGCAGGCGGACATGGAGCGCAACCCCCTCTTCTACGACGACACCCTCAACTCCGCGAACTACCACGAGTGGCTCCAGCGCTGGTCCGTGCATTTCGTCGTGGTGCCCAACGGCGAGCCCGACGGCGACGGCGGCAAGCGCGAGGCCAAGCTGGTCGAGAGGGGCCTGCCATATCTGAAGCAGGTGTGGGTGGACTCCAACTGGCAGCTGTACGAGGTCACCGACCCGACCCCGCTCGCCGACCCGCCCGCGGTCGTCGACCGTGCCGAGGCGGGCGGGATGACGATCGAGGTGAAGAAGGCGGGCCGCGTCCTGATCCGCGTCCCGTACTCGCCGTGGCTCAGCATCGTCGACGCTGACGGCAAGGGACTTGAGGGGCCGAAGGAGACCGAGGAGTCCAAGCGGCAGCGGGAGCTCGACGACGACGCCCCCAAGAAGTTCGACAACCTCAACGGCTGCCTGATGGAGGCCGAGGAGGACGCCGACGGCGACAAGTGGACCGAACTCCTGGCCCCGAAACCCGGCGTCTACCGCCTCGCCGCCCCCTACCAACTGCCACGCGGCACCGGCTGCCCGGAGGAGATGCGCGGGCGCTAACCGGGCGCAGGCCCGGCGTTGGCCGAGTAGTACGCCTGCGCCTCCAGCCACCGGCGGTGCCTGCCGCGCCGTACCCCGACGATGATCGCGATGCCGCTGCCCGCGAGGAGTCCGAGGAGCGGCACGACGACGGTCACGACGATGCCGCCGACGAAGGACGCGAAGTCGGCGTCGTCGCCGGGCGCGAAGGTGAGGACACCGCGCGGGTCGTCGCACGTCACGCGGTAGTCCGCGGCCGTGTCCGTCTTGAGCACGAACACCCGCTCCCACTCGACGCTGCCCCTCGTCACGCTGAAGCTGCTGTCGGGCGTGGTCACGCGGGGCGCGGCACCGTAGGGCCCCAAGACGACTTCGCAGTGCGCACGAGCGACGACGGGATTGCGTACGTAGATGGCGGCGTCGTCATCGGGCCCGATGCGCAGCGTGACGGACTGCCCGCTCGTGAACGCCTTGCTGTCGTCGACGGAGTGCACCGCCGAGGTCAGCGTCAGCAGGAAGCTGGCGACGCCGATGCCCACACAGACCGCCGCGATCACTCCCGCGACGACGAACCACCACACCCGGGGCCGCAGTTGCCCCGAGTCGATGCGGGGTGGTGGCCCGGGCGGTGGCCCATAGGGATACATATCGGAACGATGACAGCAGGCGGGTGGTTGGGGAAGGGACCTGAGGATGAGCTACCGGGACCTGAGGATGAGCTACCGGGACCTGAGGATGAGCTACCGGGAACTGCCGGGAACGGCGGGCGCCTTCAGGTGATCCGGCCCGGTCCCCGTCCCCTTCTCCGCCGCCGTCGCAGTCTCGGCCGGTTCGCCCTTCACGTAGTCCCGCCAGATCTGCACCGGGAAGACGTTCCCGTGCTGCGAACTCTTGCCGCCCACACCCGACATGGGCAGCAGCTGCGGCTTGTCCGGAGTGGTCCGGAACATCGTCACGGCGGTCGACAGCTGGTCGGTGGTGGCGGTGAACCAGGCCGAGCGGAGGCGGTCCTGATCGCCGGTGCGCCCGGCGACGACCGGCTGATCGACGGATGACGTGCCGACACCCCGCATCGCGTCGGCGACCTTGTCGGCCGTATCCGGATCCAAGGCGCGCCGCGCACCGGGCCTGGCGAGCCCGGCGACGGCCTCGCCGTCCTTGACGACCTTGGTCACCGAGTAAGGGTTCCGCTGCAGACCCCGATTGACGAAGGTGCCGTACGCGCCGGCCATCCGGATCGCGCTGGGGGTCGACGTACCGATGGGGAAGGTCTTGTCCAGGCGCGCCATGCTGCCGTCGAGCAGCCCGGCGGAGACGGCGGTGCGCCGCACCAGCTCCCAGCCGACTTCCTTGCCGAGGCGTGCGTAGGTGGCGTTGCCGCCCTTCGCCAGGGCCTGGCGCAAGGTGGGGTGATCGGTGTCGTCCGATTGTCCGCTGTCGGCACCGGGGCCGACAGCGGGCGTGGGCATGGTGGAACCCAGCAGGTGACCGCTGTCGTCGTAGAAACTGTTCGCCGACACCGGCTGCCACCACTTGCCGCGCCCGCCCCTCGTCGCCTGTGTACCGATGCCGTGGTCAAGGGCGGAGGCCAGGACGAAGGGCTTGAAGGCGGACCCGACGGGGACGCCGGAGGTGTCGGCGTTGTTGGTGAAGTGCTTGGTGGCGTCGGCCCCGCCGTACAGGGCGACGATGGCGCCATCGGTCGGCCGCACGGAGGCGGCACCCACCTGCACCCCCTTGTCGGCGGCGCGCTTCTTCGGATCGATGTCGCGGTCGAGGACGCGCTCGACCGCACCCTTCAGGCGCCGCACCCTGTCCTTGTCGAAGGTGGTGTGGATCTTGTAGCCGCCGTGGGCGAGATCCTTGTCGGTGAGCGAGGTGTTCTGCTTGATGTACTTGTTCGCGGTGTCGACGAGATAGCCGGTCTGCCCGCCGAGGCTGGTGGCCCGGGACTGCTTGTGGGGCTCGGGGTAGTCCGTGATCTTCTCGCGCTCGCCCCGCTCCATGAGCCCGGCTTTGACCTGCCGGTCGAGAATCCACTTCCAACGGGCCTGGGACCGTTGGTGGTTGGCCCGGCTCGCGGAGGGGTCGTACTGCTCGGCGCCTTTCAACAGGGCGGCGAGAGCAGCCCCCTGACTGGCATTCAACTCCTTGGCGGGGATGTCGTAGTAGGCATGGGCGGCGGCTTCGATGCCGTAGGCGCCACGCCCGAACCAACTGGTGTTGAGGTATCCCTGAAGGATCTCGCGCTTGCTCTTCTTCCGGTCCACCTTCAACGCGATGACGAACTCCTTGACCTTCCGCGTCACCGTCTGGTCCTGGGAGAGGTAAGTGTTCTTCACGTACTGCTGGGTGATGGTGGACCCGCCCTGCGTCTCCTGGCCGCGGACCATGTTGACGGCGGCGCGGGCGAGGCCCTTGGGCGAGACGCCGGAGTCGCTGTAGAAGGTGTCGTTCTCGGCGGCGATGACGGCGTTCTCGACGGCATCGGGAATCTCGGAGAGCCGTACGTTCTGCCGGTTCACCTCGCCGGTACTCACCATCTGGGTTCCGTCGGCCCAGTAGTAGACATTGGCCTCCCGCCGGGCGGTCGCGTTCTCGTCGGGGATGTCGACAGAGGCGTACACGATGGCGAAGAGGCAGATGAGCGTGGACAGAACGAGGAAGAGGGAGCCGCCCCACTGCCGCCAGGAAGGAAGCCAGCGACGGAGACCGTGTCTGCCGTGGCGGGGGTAGTCGATGAGGCGGCGGCGTGGCTTTCGGGCGCGGGCGCGGCTGCGGGTGCCGGTGCGGACGCGGGTGCCGGTGCGGACGCGGGGCTGTTTGGGCTCGCGCGGCGGCTTCACCTGAGTGTGTGTCCCCATGGTGGGGGAGAGGGGCGGTCTCGGGGCGGAGGTTGGCCGAAGACGTATTAGGGGGTCGTAACAGCGTCCCTAGGGGGAGAGCTGCGGGCCGTTGGCAGGGCCCGGCCGCAGCGGCTCCCCTTGGCCACGGCCGGCCCGCCTCAACCATGGAGCCGACCATGCGGGAGTGAACGGCCTCCATGGGAGTGCAGGAACAGTGGCATCGTCGAGGCGGGGCCGGAGCACGGCCCGCTACCACCGGTTCACCTCACGCCTTCCCGGGGCGGGGCACTCAACACAGGTTGAAAGCGCGAATGCCTCAGGAGCACCGACCCTCTTGAATCCGGGAGCGGACGGAAAGTCGGCATTGCGAGCTCAAGCGACGGCCCCACCTGCGAGGCTGTGCTGCGTGACCTATGCAGTGAGTGTGGATACCCGGCCACCCGGCGGCACATCGGAGTTGGATGAGCTGCAACGGGTCGGCGTCGCCGCCCTTCTTGAGAACGGCTTCGAGTCCGTGGAGGAGATCACGGGCCCCGACGGGATGGAGGTGAAGCTCCTCGACACCTTCGTGGGCGTGTATCCCGGTGGGGCGCTGCTCAAGGTCGTGGTGGACGCCCCGGCGCTGGAGTTCGCCGAGGAGGCCGTACGGGAACTGGTGGACGAGCTGCTCGAGAGCACGGAGCTGCTCGCGGACTGGACCGTCGAGCGGTGCCAGGTGGAGCTGCATCCGGACCAGGCGATGGAGAGCCTGGACGCGGCCGACGGCCCGGATGCCCCGCCGGATGACCTCGAGTCCCGCCGTGCGCGTCTGATGGGCCTTGCCGGGGGATCGACGCCCACCGAAGCGACCGGGACGACGATCGAATCCGACGCCATCCGTTCCAAGATCCGCACGATGGCCCCGCGGCTGACCGCCTTCGACTTGGGAATGTTCGGTGCGCGCGAGGAGGCGGACGAGGGCACCGAGGACGAGTCGCTCATCTCGGCGGCCATCTCGACCGAGGACGCCGAGCTTGCGGCCGGGGCCCTGATCTGGGGCACGGATGTCCTCATGGACGAACTGTTCCAGGACGCGCACGCGCTGGACAGGGAGGGAAGCAACGTCGCCGAGTGCGACCGCCCGATGTGGCTCCTCGACGACTTGCCCCCGCGCTACGCCCTGCAGTACGACGCGCGTTTCGCCCGGCGATTCCTGGTGACGGCGGTCGCCTTGACCACGCGGCTGACCGAGGGAAGTTTCAAGCGGCTGAGCTGCGTGGCCGAGGAGCTGGTCCTCAAGCTGCTGCTGCGCGAGGCCGAGGTCACGCTCGAGACGTTCGGTCTCCTTGACGAGGGTGTCTCCTCGGCGCTGGAGTGCTTCGCCGTTCTCGTCTACGAGGACATGGACCACGAGTGGCTGTACGACGACTCGATGGACGGTGTCGACGAGAGCGAGGTGGGCGCGGCCCTCGGTATCGCCCCGATGGGGATCTCGAGCTGGTTCACACCGTTCAACGAGGACCGGTACGTCCACCCGTACGCGGCGGACGAACCCGACCCGGAACTCGATTCCGACCCCGAGACGGACGAAGGCACCGCGCCTTGAGTGACTGATGGGATTGGGGTGCCGCCTGTTCGGTTCCGGCCAGTAAACTGCGCGCGCTCAGAAGCGTCGCGGGAAACTAGGGGGAACAGTGGCACACGGGGGATATCAGGGCTGGGGACCGGGAAACGGCCAGCCACAGGGAGGCGGCGCCCCGGACCCGTACGGCCCGCCACCCAGCCCGTACCCGCACCCGTATCCCCACCCTCAGCCGCACCCGTATCCGCAGCCGCCGCAGCCCGTCCGGCGGCGGCGTTCCGGCTGCGCGTTCCTCTTCGTCTCGCCGCTCATACCGGTGATCCGTTCCGCCCGCCGCCGCGCCGAGGCGATCTTCAACCAGCCGGGCGCGGGCCGCGTGGAGGACCGGCTCGTGACGCGGGTACAGCTGTGGCGCGCGATCGTCGGCCTGGCCGCGAGCCTCCTCCTGATCTACACCTACGGCGCGGACGAGGGCTGGAGCGGCGTCGCCAACGACGGCGTGGTGAAGCTGATCCTCGCACCGCTGCTGCTCATCTTCACGGGCCCACTGGTCGTCTTCGGCTTCATCCGCTACGCGCCCGCCGCGCAACGGCGCCTGCTCCGCTCCCGGCTGCGCGCGCCGCTCAAGGCCGTGGGCTGGTACGTCGGCATCCTGGTGGGCGTCGGCCTCGTACTGGCAGGCAGCGCCGTTCTCCTGAAACAGAACTACGGCACGCTTCTGAACGGCCTGGTGGCGCTCGCCCTGCTCATCGGCCTTGTCTGGCTCCTCCCCTTCCTCCTCTTCGCCTCCGCCTACGCGGCCCGCTACGCCTTCAACACGTCCAACGTCCACGCCGCTCTCCCGGCCGCGCTCACCGTCGTACTCGTCTGGGAACTGACGCTCTTCAGCGCCGCACTCGAAGGCGGCCTGCCACACGGGCCCCCGGCAGCACAGTGGTGCGCGGTCCTCGGCGGCCCGATCTCCGTGACGGCGGTGGCCCTATGGGAACTACACCGCATGCGCACGCGGCACGGAGTGCGCATCCGCCCCTGAGGCCTTTGTCAGGACCTCTCAGCACTGGCCTCCGACGGTGAGTACCAGCTTGCCGATGGTGGAGCCGGACTCGATGCGGCGGTGCGCTTCGGCGGCTCGCTCCAGAGGGAGGGCTTCGACCCGTACCCGCATCCGGCCCTCGGCGCACCTGGCTTCGTCCAGGGGCAGGTAGAGCAGCCCGGCCAGGCTACGACCTCACCGCTGGCCCCGGCTGCGGCCTGTACCTGCTGTACATGCAGAGGAGCTGTACTCAGCTCGACACTGCCCCACCCGCGAAGCCGACTGCAAGGTCTCCCAGTACGTCACAAAAGGCGCTGGCCCACTGCTTCATCCTGCTCAACTTCGATACATCAGCCATACGGTTCTCCTCGTCGTTCGTCTCCATGCCCTGGTTGTCGTCACTCAACTTCGATGCCAGAACCTTGCAGATGACGGCTGCGGAGAGGGACAGCGCGAGACTCGGCAATGCCGAGCTCAGCACAGCTCCGAAACGAACTTTAGCCCGCTCACGCGGTCGGTGGAGCGGCTTTGGGCGGGAGCTGTTTCGAGGCGATTGATCATGGCCTCTTAAGCCTCCGGCGAGTCGGGCAGTCTGGGGGCGGGGGAAGGTGGGCCCCCGGTGGCCTTGCTGCGCGGGTGCGGGGTTGTGCATGGGGGCCTGCGTCCGGCGCTGTTGATGTCACTCGTGGATGTCAGCTCGCTCTGTCCACAGAGGGCCTCTCTCGGCGATCAGTGATGGTGAACTCCATCCACTCGATGCCGGCGACACTGAAACTGGCTCCGACGTTAGAGGACGCGGTGCCCTCGAACTCATGACGTACCCCTGGCTCTGGGCCGCTGAGGCTCCAGGGCGTCGCGACCTTCCATGCCCACTGAAGGGTGGTCAGGAGTGCGTCCTCCGGGGTGCCGCAACAGAGGGGAGAGACGAACCGGAGCTCGGTCAGCTCTGGGAACTTCCAGTACCGCTCGCAACTTTCGATCTCGATGGTGTGCGGCAACAGCTCTCCGATGCGGTCGACCACGCGCTCGGCACCACGGCGGTCGCCCACATGCGCGTAGCAGCGCCAACGGATCGTCTCGAACATGCCGACACTGTATGGCTCTTGCGGAACCGTGCTGCGGCTCCTCCCGGTCCAGACCGCCAGTCCACCTTTCGGAACCCCAGTTCGGGAAGCTCGGGTTGGATAGGGGGAGTTTGGTGCCTGGCCTGCGAGGGAGTGGCCTGACGATCCTCGATGCCGGCGTCTCCCCGTCCGCCGTTCCCCCCCGGGGTTCCAGCTCTGAAGGTGGCTCATTGGGGCCCGCAGCTCCCCGCAGCAACCCTCCACTTGAGAGTCAAAGGGTCATGAAGGGTGAGTGATCGACGAGAAGGAGCCTGCGCAGTGATGAGCGGATGCGTGACAGGACGCGGCGACGTGGCGATGCGGGCGCGGGCATGGCTCCTCCAGAGGTAAGGTACGCGTGGTTGCGTACCTCGAAGGAAGGTACGCAAGCATGCGTACCTTGTCGAGAGGTGGAGCGATGGACGCAGGCGAGTTGGTACACCCCCACGTTGAGGACCTGGAGGTGGGCCCCATCCTTCTGGCGCTGGCTGACGAGAACCGGCGTCGGGTCGTAGCGGAACTGTCTGCCAGGCCGGATGACGAGCGGCTCTGTGCTTCCTTCGACCTGCCGGTGAGCAAATCCAGCCGGACCCGGCACTGGCGAGTACTGCGCGAGGCGGGTCTGGTCCATCAGCGCGACGCCGGGAACGGTCTGTACATGCGTCTGCGCAAGGAGGACCTGGAGCGCAGATTCCCGGGCCTGATCCAAGCCGTTGTCGCTGCTGGCCAGGGGCCATCGACCTGACCCTGCGGCCTGCCTTGATCCGCCTCTCGCCCCAGCTCCCATCCTGTCCGCCGCAGGGCGTGGGGGAGGTGGAGGCCTAGCGACCTCGTGGCACGGGTGTGGCACGGACGCGGTCATGCGAAAGGGCCAGTCCAAGAGGATCAAGCCTCTGAACTGGCCCTTAATGCTGTGCCCCCGGCAGGATTCGAACCTGCGACACCCGCTTTAGGAGAGCGGTGCTCTATCCCCTGAGCTACGAAGGCGGGGCTGACTGATGCCGCCACGGATGGCGGTTTCAGACAGGGTAGCGGATGGGGGTGGGGCCGTGCCGCCTGGCCGGGGGTGGGGCTAGGCGATGCGGGGCGGGGGTGTGGACTCCGTGTGCTCCTGGCGCTGAGCGTTGATCGCCAGTGCCGTTACCGCCAGGCCCGCCAGGAACGTGCATGCCGCCGTGATGAACGCCATCGTGTAGCCGTGTGTCACTGCCTCGCCCGCCCGGGGCATCCCGCCCGGGACATCAGGGGGGAGTCCTTCGTGGACAGGGCGCGGTACAGGGCTGAGGCCGCCTCCGGGAGCTTTTCGTTTGCCGTTGAGGTGGAGATCGTCGACAGGACCGCGAGGCCCAGCGCGCCGCCGATGAGCAGGCCCACCGTCGCGCCGACCCCGCCCATCGCCGCGTACACGCCCATCGCCGTGTCGCGCGGCTTGGCGGACAGGAATGTTGTGGTGATCAAGGCCAGTGCGCTGGGTGCTGCGAGTGCCGCGCATCCTCACCCCCGCCCCCGCCCCCATCCCCGTCCACGCCGACCGGTCTCAGCCGCTCTCTGCGGACAACCACACCCATGACCGACTCCTCCGCGGCTTGCGGGCCATCGGCGAACGCGCAGCCGCCGACCTCAAACAACGCTGGCGAGCACTGCAGTACGTCACCCTCAGCCCGAGCAGAGTCGGCATCATCGCCCAAGCCGCCCTCGTCCTCAACAACGCTTGGAAACAGGCCTGTTGAGAGAAGCTGAGTGGCTGGCAGGGGGTGTCTGCCTTCTCTCTACCCTTCAGCCGAGGTGTGTGTCAGACCTCCCTCCTACACTCCGGGCTCATGACAGCACTCGTTCTCTCCAGCCAGATCCCCTCCGGGGTAATCGACGACTTCGACCTTGTCACCGTCGACGGCCGCCTTCTCCTGTGCGCCGGCGACGGAAGCGGGGGGTGCACCTGGGAGCTGTCCGAGGACCGATGGACGGAATACCGGCTGGACCTGCCGTACCGCCCCGCCGACTTTCGCGCGATGATCGGGCGCTGTCCCACCGAGGATGATCTCAGCTACGGATACCGGCTCTACTCGGTCTGTGCGGCGGTCGTGGACGGCCGGATCGTGGTCGGCGGGGGCAACTACGAGGAGCCCTTCGCGCAGTGGGATCTGGCCAGCGGCGCTGTCCGCGCGCACGCGAGGCCCCACGACGGCGGGACGGGGAAGACGACGACCGTGCGGCTGAACGGCCGGGCGTTCTTCATCAGTTGCGGCGCCTCCACGTACATGTGGGATGTGGAGCGTACGGACGCCGAGCCGGTTCTGCTCCCCGGATGCCGGGACACCGTCGCGGGGATCGCGGCCGGAACGCTGAACGGACGGCCAGTTGTGGTCTTCGGCGACTGCGAGGACGATCACGTGGTGGTGTGGGACGTCGACACCCAGAGCGTCTTCAGGAAGTTCCCTTGTCCCGTCCCCGTGGCGGACATCGGTCTGGCGATGCTGGACGGTCGTACCTGGGTAGTGGCAGCCGGCGAGAACCGCGTGATCCTGGGGGATCCCGACACCGGGGCATGGGAGTGGGAAGGGCCGATCGACGAGGATTCGATCGAGTTCGACGAGGAAGAAGAAGAGACGGAAAGCTCCATTTCCTGCATGGATATTGGCGTCGTGGGCGGCCGTCCGGTCGCGGTGACCGGTTCGGAGGACGGTCGGGTGCGCGTGTGGTCGCTGAAGGAGCGGCGTCTTGTCCAAGGGCCGTTCGCCCCCGAGCACGACGGCGAGGTCAACGCCGTTCGTATCGCCGATCTGGACGGCCACACGGTCGCCGTCACGGCGGGGCAGGACCACCGGGTGCTCGTGTGGGACCTTGAGCAGAACTGACGTCGAGCCCGACGGCTCCCATCACTGCCCACGCGGCCCACGCGGCTCGTTCGCCTCGCCTCGTCGGTGCCGGTCAGGGCCGGGCCGTCCTCAGCGATGTGCCGGGCGGCCAGGGTTGTCGCGGGCCTCGCGGCAACCCTGTGCTTCTCAGGAAGTCGGGGTCCAATTTCCCAGCCAGTCCGTGATCTCCTGGTCCGCCGCCTGCGCGTCCGTCAATTGCGGGCGGTCGCCGCTCGCCGTGCCCGATCCCGCGCCCGTGTTCTTGTACTCCGCGAAACGGTCGTCCTTCCAGGGGAAGCCGCCCATGTCCGACCACGGAGTGGTCCTGATCGCGCCGCTCAGGGACGAGTTGCGGACCGTGGCCTGCGGGTCGAGCGTCGCGTCGCCGCCCGCGTGCCAGTTGCGGCCCAGGTAGAAGCTGCGTGCCGACACGTCGCCGTTCACCGTGGTGTTCGTGATCAGGAAACCTTTGCGGTCGGCCGGGGTGCTCGGCGCGGTGACGTAGCCCTGTGAGGTGCCGTCCCAGCGCCTCTTGAGGGTGATCACCGAGTGGTCCACCACTGCCGTCGCCCGGCCGAAGATGAAGTCCGTGTTGCCCACGACGTAGGAGTTCTTGATGTACGCGCGGCCGAGTTTGTCCTTCGCCGCCGTGTCCAGGAGGAGCGTGTCCTGGTCCCCCTCGACGATCACGCTGTCGAGAAACGCCTTGTCGGCTGCCGTGCGCAGGGCCACCGCCTGGTGACCGGAGAGGCTCTGGTTCGCCTTCTCGTCGAAGTCGTTGGAGATGGTCAGATTGCGGGCCTGGAAGTCGTCGGCCTCCGCTGCGACGGTCGCGCTGCCCGACGTGCCGTAGGTGCCTGAGCCGTCCGGCTTGGGGGTGCCCGCCGCGTTGTCGTACACGATGACGGCGTCCTTGCGGCTGCCGCCCGAGCCCTGGAAGGTGACGTGCGGCTTGTTGGACGGGATCTTCACCGTCTCGCGGTACGTTCCCGGCGCGATGGAGATGACCACCCGCGAGGAGTTGTTCGCCGGTACGGCGTTCACCGCCGCCTGGACCGTCTTGTACTGGCCGCTGCCGTCCTTCGCCACCGTGAGGGTGGCAGCAGCGGCAACGGCGGTGCTCGCGCGCGGGCCCGCGCCCGACTTCACCTTTGACGGGACGTCCGACCCCTTGTCCAGCGTGTAGTCGTAGAAGGTCTTCGGGTCGAACGCCGTGCCGCCGCTCTCGTTGCGCCCGCTCGTCCCTACGAAGATGTTTCCGCGCTGCACGATCGCGGCCGAACTGTCCTTCGTGACCGGGTTCTTGAGGCCCTCGAAATAGCTGTTCTCCAGGACCATCTTCGTCTTGCCGCGCGAGTAGTTCCCGTACGAGGAAGTGATGTCGGTGCCCGCCACGTCCTGGAGGTAGTTGTTGTAGAGGTGCGCGTGGGCGACGTTGTCGGTGGACGGGTTGCGCTGCTCCGTCTCGCGGAACCAGTTGTGGTGGATCGTGATGTCGGCCGTGGTGTTCTCGGTCCAGCCGATGCCGAAGGTCTTGTTGTTGTCGCTCAGTTTGTTCCAGGACACCGTCAGGTAGGTGGTGTCCTTGCGGCTGTCTATCAGGCCGTCCGCCATGTGCCGCAGGTCGTTGTGGTCGATCCAGACGTGGTGCGCGCCGTCCATCTGTACGGCGTCGAAGTCGTGCTCCTTGTCGTTCCACGTGCCCGCGTACGAGTCCCGGATCGTGAGGTTCCGGATGATCACGTTGTGTACGCCCTGGCCCAGGAAGAAGCCGCCCCCGACGATCTGGCCCGACGTGCCGGAGCCCACGATCGTCTTGTCCGACGCGACCTTGATCTCCTTGCCCTTGGGGTCCATCGTGATCGTCGCGGCGACGACGATCACGTACGGGTCGGATGCCGTCGCGTATTTCTCCAGGTCCGCGAGTGTTTTGACGGTGACTGTCTTTCCGTCGCGTCCGCCGTAAGTACCGTTCTGGCCCAGGGTGTTGACCGATGCGAAGCCGTCGGCGACGTCACCCGCCAATGCCGCGGAAGCCGCAGAAGCCGCGGAAGCCGCCGAGGCCCGTGGCTGCGCGTCCTCGCCGAAGATTCCGAATGCCGTGCCGTACGTCAGCCCCGCCGCGGCCGCCATGGCCACCGGGATGCCGATCGTCAGGTTCAGCCGGCGTCTGCGGTGCCGCGCCCCGCGCTCATCGTTGATCGCTCTCATTGCCTCATCCGCCCTGGCGATAGTGGGTGTGCGTATCCGTGTGCGTCTGCGTCTGCGTTGCGCAGGGCAGTCGCCGCCAGGGCGAGGAATGGTTGCCGCAGCAGCCGGGTCAGCCCGACCCGGCGGCCTTGTCCCGCTCCGCGAGGTCCCGCTCCGCGAGGTCCACGTCGATCGTCGTCCGCAGGTCCGCGAGCAACTCCTCGAACCGTTCGATGAGTTCGGGCGGGTACTGGGCCATCGCCGCGTCCATCCGGACCGCGAGCGGCGTGAAGAACTCGTCGGCCCGTTCCCGGATGGGCGAGTGGCTGTGCAGCGTGACGATGCGGCGGTCGGTGTGCTCCCGGGTGCGGACGATGTGGCCCGCGCCCTCAAGGCGGTTCAGGAGCGCGGTCGTGGCCCCCGACGAGAGCTGGATACGTTCGCTGAGACGGGCTGGGGAGAGCGGGGTGCCGCGGTCCTCGGCGGTGACGATCTCCAGGAGGGCGTCCGCGTCCGTGGAGTGCAGGCCGAGCCAGACGGCGAAGCGGCGGCTGAGGTCGTTGTAGCGCTCGCCGTAGCCCCTGAGCCCGTCCATCAGGCGCTCGCGCTGCGCCGTCACCTCGCTGGGTGTCGGTTCCTCCGTCGCCACGGCGCCCGCCCTCTCTTCCTGCCCAGCCTGGCTGTACTCGTGCTTTGACAACTTACCGGCCTCAAATTACCTTCACCGTGGAATTACTTCACCATGGAGGTATCAATCGAGATGCGTGACCCGTCCCCCGCCACACCCTCACCCCCTGCCCGCCGCTGGCTCGGCCTCATCGCCATCGCCCTCGGCGTCGCCCTGATCGTGGTCGACACCACGATCGTCAACGTGATCGTCCCCTCGGTCATCGAGGACCTGGACGCCAGCTCCGGCCAGGCGCAGTGGATCCAGGAGTCGTACGCGATCGTCTTCGCGGCGCTGCTTCTGGTGACCGGGCGCCTCGCCGACATCTTCGGAGCCCGCCGGATCTTCGTCGCGGGTGTCGTGATCTTCGGCGCGACCAGCGTGCTCGCCGGGCTCGCGCCGAGCAGCGGGCTGCTGATCCTGGCCCGCTTCCTGCAGGGCGCGGGCGCGGCGATGATCCTGCCGACCTCGCTCTCCCTGCTCAACGCGACCTTCACCGGCAAGGCGCGCGGCCAGGCCTTCGCGATCTGGGGCTCGACCATCGGCGCCGCCGCCGCGCTCGGCCCGCTGCTCGGCGGCTGGCTCGCCGAGCACGTCTCGTGGCGCTGGGCGTTCGGCATCAACGTGCCGCTGTCCGTTCTCGTCGCCGCCGGCGTGCTGCTCTACATGGCTCCCTCGCCGCGGGCCAAGGGGCGGGTGGACGTACCCGGAGCGGTGCTGTCCATTCTGGGGCTCGGGCTGCTCGCCTTCGGGCTCGTCGAAGGGCGTACCTATGGGTGGATCGTCAGCGTCGAGCCGCTGGACGTTCTCGGGATCCGGTGGGGGAGTGGGCCATCGCCCGTACTCGTCGCCCTCGTGCTCTCCGCCGTCGCGCTGTTCGCGTTCGTCCGGCGGCAGATCGCGCTCAGCCGAAGCGGTGAATCCAACGACTCCAATCGCTCTGGTGACTCCGCGCGCGTCCTGATGGACGTACGGCTGTTCTCGATCTCTTCCTTCCGCAACGGCAACATCGCGACCCTGATCATCGGCCTCGGCGAGTTCGGCATCGTCGCGGTGCTCCCCCTGTGGCTGCAGTTCACCCTCGGCTACAGCGCCCTGGAAGCGGGGCTCGCGCTCGTGCCCATCGCCATCGGCAGCTTCGTCGCCACCGGTGCGAGCTTTCCGCTTGCCGCCAGGGTCGCGGCGCTCGGGCAGGTGCGCATCGGCCTCGCCCTTGAGGTCGTAGGCCTTGCCGGGGTCGGGTTCATCGCCGCACCGGACAGTTCCTGGTGGGCCGTCGCGCTGATGCTCTTCGTGTACGGGATCGGCGTCGGGTTCGCCACCGCCCAGGTCACCAACGTCGTACTCGCCGAGGTGCCGCACGAGAGCGCGGGGCAGGGCTCCGGCATCCAGAGCGCTTTCCGCCAGCTCGGTTCCGCGCTCGGGATCGCCGCCCTGACCACCGTCTACTTCACCACCCTCAGCACGAATCTGCGCGACCGGCTGAGCGACGCCGGGCTTTCGGGCGAGCAGGCGGACCGGCTCACCAGCGCCGTCACCGACAGCGCGGGGGCCGCCATCGGGCCCCTCGCGGACCGGCCCGAGACCGCGTCCGTCGCCGACGCGGCGCGCTCGGCGATGACCGACGGGGTCGCCCTCGGCGGCTATGTCGCCGCGGGCTTCGTCGTACTCGGGCTCATCGCCACCTTCCTCGTACCGTCCGCCCCGGCCTCCGCGAAGGACGAGGAAGCCGCCGGAGATCACGGCGACGCGGTACCGGCGTCCCAGGTGTAGGCGTGCAGGCGCAGGGCGAGCTGGATCTCCAGTGAGCGCTCCGGGGACTGCCAGTCGGCGCCGAGCAAGTGCCCGATCCGGTCCAGGCGTTGGACCACGGTGTTCACATGGACGTGGAGGGATTCCTTCGCCTTGGACTGGCTCATCCCGCAGGCGAAGTAGGCCCGCAGGGTATGGACCAGTTCGGTGCCGCGCTTGGTGTCGTAGTCCAGGACCGGGCCCAGCGTGCGGCGTACGTAGGAGTCGAGATTCGTGTCGTTCGTGTCGTCGCCGAGCAGTACGCCGAGGAAGCCGAGGTCGGGCAGGTCCGCGCCCTGGCCCGTGTGGCCGAGCGCGCGCAGGGCGGAGAGGCAGCGGAGTGCCTCGGCGTGGGCCTGGGAGAGGGCCTCGGGGCCGGTCGCTGGACCCGCGGCGCCGACCGTGACCGGGGCCCCGGCGGCCTGGGTGAGTTCGGTGGCGAGCGCGCGGGCCCTGGCGCCGGTGTCGTCGGCCGGGGTCACCAGGACCACGTGGTCGTGGTGGAGGCCGGAGAGGCCGTGGCGGGCGCGGGCGGCTCGGGCCGCACAGGAGAGCAGGAGCTGGCGGGATGCCGCCTCGCTGTGGGCGACGAACACCGCGTGGGGGAGCGCCAGATCGACGTCCAGGCGGCGGGCCCGTGCGGTCAGGCGGCCCGGGGTGCCGGAGAGGGAGAGCAGGTCACCGAGGAGTTCGCCGCGTACGCGGTCCTCGGCCTCGGCGGCCGAGCGGCGAAGGAGCAGGAGCAGCGCCGTGACGACTCCGGCCCGTTCGAAGAGGCGGCGGTCGGCCTCGCCCAGGTCGGCCCGGTCGGTGAGGGCGATGCTGCCCAGGAGCTCCGGGCCCGCGAGGACCGCGCACACCCAGGTGCCGTCGAGGGGGACGGCCCGGCCACTGGCGCGCGAGGCGGCGACGGCCTTGGCCGGGGGCGTAAGGGGGGCGGCGTCGACGCGGGCCAGTTCCGTGCCGTCCGCGTCATGGATGAGGGTGCCGCCGCGCAGGAGCGCGCCGATCGCGGTCGCGACCTCGGTGAAGTCCCCGCCGCGCAGGACGAGATCGGTCAGGCGGTCGTGCGCGTCCTCGGCCCGGAGCATGGCCTCGCTGTGCGCGCGGATGGTCTGCGACGCCGCGTTCAGGTCGACGAGCGCGGCCCTGGTCTCCTCCATACGGCGTGCGCTGTCGATGGCGATCGCCGCGTGGTCGGCGAGCGAGGAGAGCAGCGCGCCCTCGTCCGGGGTGAAGGCGCGGGCGGTGCGGTCGGCGGCGTACAGGACACCGATGACGTGGGTGCCCTGCCGCAGCGGTACGCCGAGGATGGCGTGCAGGCCTTCCTCGAGTACGGCGCTGTCGATGGGGGTGGTGTGCTGGAAACGGGGATCGACCTCGTAGTCCCCGGTGGCGTACGGACGGGCCGTCTGGGCGACGAGGCCGCCGAGCCCCTCGCCCATGCCCAGGCGCAGATTCTGGAACGCGGCGGAGATCGAGCCGTCCGTCACGCGCATGTAAGTGTCGCCCGCCGCAGGGTCGTTGAGCGAGAGATATGCGACGTCCGTACGCAGCAGGAGCTTGGCCCGGTGCACGATGGCGCGCAGGACCGCGTCCAGGTCGCGCAGGGCCGCGAGGTCGCCCGCGGTATCGAAAAGGGCGGTGAGCTCGGCCTCCCTGCGCTGGTGCTGGTTCAGGGTGCGGCGCACACGCAGGGCGGTCTGCGTGGCCTCGTCGATCGCGGTGAGCTCGGCGCCGCTCGCCCCGGCAGCGCGGGCCGCCGCTGCAGGACGGGCGAACTGCTCGGCGGGCGCGTCATCGGCGAGCAGGCCGAGCAGCTCGCGCAGAGCGGTGGCCGTACACGCCTGCTCCCGGTGGGCGGCGTCCGGAGCGGCGGCCTGCTCCCGGTGGGCGGCGTCTGAGGAGCTGGCCATACGACGTGTCGCCTCCGGGAGCGGGGTGCGCGTGCTGCTGGTGCGCTTCAGGTGATGCGCTTCAGGTTCAGGTGGAGATTGTCGCCGAGGCGGTGGTGGTCGGGGAATCCTCGGGAGCGGAATGCCGCTCCTGCGCGAGCGAGCGGCCCCGGGTCTCTTTCGCCACGAGCACGGTGAGTGTCGTGATCACCACGGTCACGCAGACGTACAGAGCCACCGGCGTCGCGGACTCGAAGTCCTTGAGCAGCTCGACCGCGATGATCGGCGCGAGCGCGCCGCCGATGATGGACGCGAGCTGCGAGCCCATCGAGGCCCCGGAGTAGCGGACCTTCGTGTCGAACATCTCGGAGATGAAGGCCGCCTGCGGCCCGTACATCGCGCCGTGGAAGAGCAGCCCGACCGTGACGGCGAGGGTGATCACCGTGAAGGACTTGCTGTCGACGAGCGCGAAGAACGCGAACGCCCACGCCGCCATGCCGATCGACCCGATCAGGGTGACGGGCCTGCGGCCGATGCGGTCAGAGAGGGCGCCCCAGAGCGGGATGGTCACGAAGTGCACGGCGGAGCCGATCAGTACGGCGTTCAGGGCGGTGCTCTTGGGCAGTTCCAGGTGCACGGTGACGTAGACGAGGACGAAGGCCGTGAGGATGTAGTACGAGACGTTCTCGCCGAGCCGGGTGCCGATCGCGGTGAGGACGCCGCGCCAGTTGTGCCGGAAGACCTCGACGACCGGCGCGTCCTGCTTGGTGGTTTCCCCCGAGGCCGCGGCGGCCTCCGCCTTCGCCTGCGCCTCCAGGAACAGCGGGGACTCCGAGACCGAGACGCGTATCCACAGGCCGATGATCACGAGTACGCCCGAGAGCAGGAACGGGATGCGCCAGCCCCAGGCGAGGAACGCCTCGTCGGACTGGACGGCGGCCAGGAGCGCGAGGACGCCGGTGGCGAGGAGGTTGCCGCCGGGGGCACCGGCCTGCGGCCAGGAGGCCCAGAAGCCGCGGTTCTTGTCGTCGCCGTGCTCGGAGACGATCAGGACGGCGCCGCCCCACTCGCCGCCGAGCGCGAAGCCCTGGATCAGGCGCAACACCGTGAGCAGGATCGGGGCGCCGACGCCGAGGGTGGCGTGGGTGGGCAGCAGGCCCATCGCGAAGGTGGCGCCGCCCATCATCATCAGGCTGAGTACGAGCAGCTTCTTGCGGCCGATCTTGTCGCCGTAGTGGCCGAAGACGATGCCGCCGATGGGCCGGGCGGCGAAGCCGACGGCGTAGGTGAGGAAGGAGAGGAGAGTGCCGACCAGGGGGTCGCTGTCGGGGAAGAAGAGGGTGTTGAAGACGAGCGCGGCGGCGGACCCGTAGAGGAAGAAGTCGTACCACTCGATGGTGGTGCCGATGAGGCTGGCGCTGATGATGCGGGCGATACCTGGCTTGCCCGGGGTCTTGCCCTGGGCACGCGGCGTTGCGGCTGCCATGGCGTGATCCGTTTCTCGATGGGGACGTGGAATTACGTTGGGGGTGGGGGAGGTGGGGGGTCAGCTCGCGGTCCAGCCGCCGTCCAGGGGCAGCGACGCGCCGGTCACGAAGCCGCTGTGCGGGCCGCAGAGCCAGAGCGCGGCGGCGGCGATCTCCTCGGGCTCGATGAGGCGCTTGGCCGCGGAACGACGCAGGAGTACGTCGGTGAGTACCTGCTCGGGGGCGATCCCGTGGGCGGCGGCCTGGGCGCTGATCTGGTCCTCGACGAGGGGCGTACGGGTGTAGCCGGGGCAGAGGCAGTTGCTGGTGACGCCGTGGGTCGCGCCTTCCAGGGCGGTGACCTTGCTCAGGCCCTCCAGGGCGTGCTTGGCGGTGACGTAGGCGGACTTGAAGGGGCTCGCGCGCAGGCCGTGCACGCTGGAGATGTTCACGACGCGGCCCCAGCCCTGGGCGTACATGTGGGGCAGCGTCCGGCGCAGCAGGAGGAACGGCGCGGTGACCATGACCTTCTGGATCAGGTCGAACCGCTCCGGGGGGAACTCCTCGATGGCGGCGACGTGTTGGAGCCCCGCGCTGTTGACGAGGATGTCGACGCTGGTGGGCAGGGTGTGCACTGCCGCCGGATCCGCGAGGTCCACGGCGTGGGCCTCGCCGTCGATCTTGTCCGCGACGTCCTTGGCCGCGTCGGCGTGCTGGTCCACGACATGGACGAAGGCACCGGCGTCGGCCAGGGCCACGGCGCAGGCCCGGCCGATGCCGCTCGCGCCGCCCGTGACCAGGGCGGTGCGTCCGGTGAGGTCGGTTCCGGCGGTTCCTGCGGGATCGGCGGATCCTGCGGGTCCTGCGGGGGCGTCACCGCGGGGAGTGAGGCCGGGAGTGGGGCTCGTCATGGCCGGAAACGTAAGGGTGCGCCGGGCGGGGATCCCATGTGTGGGACCCACATAACGAGGGAGCGGAGTGTGTGGGTGGGTGCGGCGATCCGGGTGCGACCGTGGTGACCCGGGTCACGCTCGACGGCTCAGGACCTGTGCTACCTTGCAAACAGCACGTGTGTACGCCGCCTTCTGCGGCGCCGGTGCCGATCTTCTTTTCTTCCGCCTCTTTCGAGGCTCCGCAGTTCCGAGGCTTCCGTATTTCTCGAAGTCCTTGCTGCAGTTCATTCTCCGCCCGTCGTACGGGACGTGAACACACCGTTCCGCCGGGCCCCTCATTCGCATGTCCGCGAAAGGACCCCATCATGAGTACCGCAACCCTCACCCAGAACACCCGGAACGCCCAGAGCACCCGGAACAAGACCACCGCCACGACCACCACCACGACCCCCGTCGTAGCCGTCTCCGGCATCCTCGACGTGAGTCACAACGCCAACGGCCATCTCCGTACCGGCGATTGCCTCCCCAACCCCAACGACGTGACCGTCCCCTCCACGCTCATCCGCCAACTCGGCCTGCGTGCGGGCGACATGGTCCAGGGAAGCTGCGGCAAGTCCCGCACCCTCACCTCCGTCGAGCGGGTCAACGGACACTCCGCCGAAGCCCTGGGCAGGCGCGCACGGTTCGGTGACCTCACCCCGCTGCACCCCCGCGAGCGGCTCCGGCTCGAAACGCCGGGTGTCGGCGGCGGCAGTGTCGCGACCCGGCTCATCGACCTCGTCGCGCCCGTCGGCAAGGGCCAGCGCGGCCTCATCGTCGCGCCGCCCCGCACCGGCAAGACCGTTCTGCTCCAGCAGATCGCCGCGGCCGTCAGCGCGAACCACCCCGAGGCACACCTCATGGTGGTGCTGCTCGACGAACGGCCCGAAGAAGTCACGGACATGAAGCGTTCCGTACGCGGCGAAGTGCTCGCATCGACCTTCGACCGGCCCGCCAAGCAGCACATCGCCCTCGCCGAACTCGCCGTCGAGCGCGCCAAGCGGCTCACCGAGGAGGGCAAGGACGTCGTCATGCTCTTCGACTCCCTCACCCGGCTCTGCCGCGCGTACAACAACGCGGCCTCCAGCGGTGGCCGCACCCTCTCCGGAGGTGTCGACGCCGCCGCCATCCAGGGCCCCAAGCGCCTCTTCGGCGCCGCGCGGCTCGCAGAGGAGGGCGGGTCACTGACCATGCTCGCCACCGTGCTCGTGGAGACCGGATCGCGCGCCGACGACTACTACTTCGAAGAGCTCAAGGGCACCGGCAACATGGAGCTCCGCCTCGACCGGGGCATGGCCGAACGCCGCGTCTTCCCCGCCGTCGACGTCACCCCGTCCGGCACGCGCCGCGATGAACTCCTGGTCCCCGCCGATGAGTTGACCGCTGTACGCGGGCTGCGGCGAGCCCTGCACGGCAGGGACCCGCAGGGCAACCTGGAGGCGATCCTCGATCGCCTCCGCAAGACCCCGGACAACGCCGCCTTCCTGCGGCAGGTGCAGCAGACCGTGCCCGGCGCCGGTTCCTCCAAGGTCAACGGCGGCTGAGGATGCCTCTACGGGCGCGTGACATGCACCCGATACCGGCCCTCCGCGTCGACGTCCGACACCGTGATGCGTACGCCAGTCTTCTTGTCCGTGAAGGTCTGTCCGGGCTCGTAGGTCGCGTCGGAGAGCTCCGCGTGGACGTTCGGCTGGCGCGTGCAGCCGCCGCTGTCCTTCGTGGAGTCGGCGACGCTGATCGGTCCCCGGCCCGTGTCGACCTCCGCGTCCACCCGGTAGATCAGGACGCCGGGCTTGCAGATCGCCTCGTCGTTGCCGCCGCGGGTGCGCACCTCGACGGCGTACCCCTTCGTCGTGCTCATCGGCACGAAGGCGAGCTTGGTGCCGCCGTTCGTCGCCAGCGGGCTCAGCGTGTGCTCGGTGGTGCCCGCGTTCGACGCGCAGCTGATCTGGTCGTCGTCGAGCCAGCCGAGCTTCCACTTGTGCCAGGCGAGGAGGTCGTTGTTGGCGCCCCAGTCCTCGCTCATGATGTCCCAGTGGCCGACCGCGCCGCCGCCCTCCTGCGTGTAGAGGTCGGGCAGGCCGAAGACGTGGCCGTTCTCGTGCGGGAGTACGCGGTAGCCGGTCTCGCCGTAGTTTCCCGAGCCGTCGTCCTGGCGGCTGTAGACGAAGGACGCGTTGGAGACAGGGACGCCGTCCGCGACGGGCGCCTCGGTGTTGCCCGCGAAGGTCACCGACAGGACCGTGTCGAGCGCGGAAGGGCCCGCGTTCGGCGTGATGAGGATGTTCACCAGGTCGTAATCCCGGAAGTCCACGTCCGGGTCCGCGGCGGCCACGATGTCCCGGACCAGCTCGCGGTAGCCCGGGTCGAAGGGCGCGCCGCGCTCTATCCCGTACTCCTTGAAGCTCTTGGGCATCCGCAGCCAGTCGGAGACCGGCGACTCGGGGCGGTAGTCGAGACGTCCGTAGGAGCTGGTGCGAAACCAGTCCGATGTCTGCGGGAAGAACTCCGCGAGGCGGTCGAGCGCGCTGCCCTCGCCGGGGGCGTCGGAGAAGTCGACCATGAGGTTCAGGGCCCGGACGGTGCCTGTGGAGCGGGAGTAGCCGGAAGACGTGGGCACGCCCTCCGACATCTGGACGCCCATCGTGCCGCTGATCATGCACGGGCTGAGGGTCGTCGCGCGGGCCAGGGACACGGGGCCCGCCGCCGAGGGGGACTCCTCCATCAGGCGGCCGGTGCTCGCCGATGTGGTGACCGTGAGGGCAAGGATGGCGCAGGTGGCCAGTGCCGCGCCACGTCGGGCTCCGCGTATCTGCCTCCAGGTCGGCTGCTGCATCCGTGGGCCTTCCCCTCGCGGCAGCCGCCGGTCCTGGCTGCACCCTTTCGATCACCCTGTGCCGGTGGGTGCGCGGGCGCTCGCTGGGTGCGACCGATCGTGGGTTTTTCGCGCACAGAGGTGTGACGCGGGTCACGGGAAGAAAGTCGGGGAGCGGGAAATATCCGGGGAGTCTTTCCCCGTTTAGACCTGAGTCCGAGCGAAACGGGGAGTGATTCCCCGCATCGCGCACCCGAGGCTCCGGCACCGTCCGGGGCGTCAGAGGCTCCGGCACCGTCCGGAGTCCCGACCACAAGCTTGAGGAGAGCCGCCGTGGAGACCGCGACCGCTGAGCAGCGCCGCACGCCCCGCCCGCGGGCCGACGCGCTGCGCAACCGGGAGCGGATCGTCGCCGCCGCACGCGAGATGTTCGTCGAGTTCGGCCCCGAGGTGCCGTTCGACGAGGTCGCGCGCAGGGCCGGCGTCGGCAACGCGACGGTCTACCGGCACTTCTCCGACCGTTCCGAACTGGTCCACCAGGTCGTCCTTCTTGTCACCGACCGCGTCTCGGCACACGCCGAGGAGGCGATCGCGGCGGCCGACGCCGACGCGAGCGTCGCGTTCGACGCCCTGCGCCGGTTCGTACATGCTTCCGCCGACGAGCGCATCGGTGCCCTGTGCCCGGTCCTCCAGGCGGCCTTCGACCCTGATCACCCGGATCTGGTCGACGCCCGTGAGCGGCTCGAAGCCGTGATCGACGGGCTCATGCACAGGGCGCGCGCGGCCGGGCAGCTGCGCACCGACATCGCCGTCGGGGACCTCATGGTCGCTCTCTCCCAGCTCACCAGGCCGCTGCCCGGCACGGCGTGCCTGAACATGGACCGCTTCGTCCACCGGCATCTGCAGCTGTTCCTCGACGGCCTGATGGCGCCGGCCCGCTCAGAGCTGCCCGGTGAGGCGGCGACCTTGGAGGACCTCCGCGAGTGCTGAGTCCCGCCTGACCACGCTCACCCGACTTCACGCCTGACCTCTTCACGCCCGATCTCTTCACGCCTGACTTCTTCCGCCTGACCTCGCTCGACTTCGCAGCAGGCGACTTCGCAGTACGCGGCTCGCGTCGCTTTTTCGGTCTTTTTCACCACTCGTATCGCTAGGTGGCTACTCCCATGTCAGAAACAGATCCCAGGCGCTGGAAAGCGCTGATCTTCATCGCGCTCGCGCAGCTGATGGTCGTGCTCGACGCGACCATCGTGAACATCGCGCTGCCCTCCGCCCAGCAGGACCTGGGCATCTCGGACGGCAACCGCCAGTGGGTCATCACGGCCTACGCCCTGGCCTTCGGTGGCCTGCTGCTCTTCGGCGGCCGAATATCCGACCTCTGGGGCCGTAAGCGGACCTTTGTGACCGGCCTGATCGGCTTCGCCGCGGCCTCCGCGCTCGGCGGCGCCGCGACCGGCGAGGCCATGATGCTGGGCGCCCGCGCCCTGCAGGGTGTGTTCGGCGCGCTGCTCGCGCCCGCCGCCCTCTCGCTGCTCGCCGTGATGTTCACCGATGCCAAGGAGCGCGCCAAGGCGTTCGGCATCTACGGTGCGATCGCCGGTGGCGGTGGCGCCGTCGGCCTCATCCTCGGCGGCTTCCTCACCGAGTACCTGAACTGGCGCTGGACGTTCTTCGTGAACATCCCCTTCGCCGCTGTCGCCGCACTGGGCGCGTACTTCGTCATCCGTGAGCCGGCCGGTGGCCGCAACCGCTCGCCGCTCGACATCCCGGGCGTGGTCCTGTCCACCCTCGGTCTTGTCGCCCTGGTCTACGGCTTCACGCGTGCCGAGTCCGAGGGCTGGTCGGACTCCGTGACCATCGGCATGTTCGTCGCATCGGCCGTCCTGCTCGCCGCGTTCGTCCTCACGGAGTCCAAGGTCAAGTCGCCGCTGCTTCCGCTGCGCGTCCTGACCGAGCGCAACCGTGGCGGCGTCTACATGTCGCTCGGCCTCGCGATCATCGCGATGTTCGGCCTGTTCCTGTTCCTCACGTACTACCTGCAGATCGTCCAGGGCTTCTCGCCGGTCAAGACCGGCTTCGCGTTCCTGCCGATGATCGTCGGCATGATCACGGGCTCCACGCAGATCGGCGCCCGCCTGATGACCCGCGTCCCGCCGCGGCTGCTCATGGGCCCCGGCTTCCTGCTCGCCGCCGGCGGCATGCTGTTCCTGACGCAGCTTGAGGTCAACACCTCGTACGCCGGTGTGATCCTGCCCGGACAGCTGCTGCTCGGCCTCGGTATGGGTACGGCGTTCATGCCCGCCATGTCGCTCGCCACGCACGGTGTCGAGGCGCGTGACTCCGGTGTCGCCTCCGCGATGGTCAACACTTCGCAGCAGGTCGGCGGCGCCATCGGCACGGCTCTCCTGAACACCATCGCCGCCTCCGCCACCACCGCGTACATCACTTCGCACGCGGCGGGCGCGACGACTCCGGCGGCACAGAAGCTGCTCCAGGCCGAAGCCATGGTCGAGGGCTACACCAGCGCGATCTGGTGGGCCGTCGGCATCCTGGTGGCCGCCTCCGCGATCGCCTTCGCGCTCATCAACACCGGTGCCCAGGGCGGCGCTCCCGCCGCCTCGGGTGACACCGACGGTGCCGCGGTGGAGGACGAGGTGCGGATCCCGGTGGTCGCGCACTGACCCCGGGTATCAGCAGGCAATAGCAGGTAACAGGGAGGCTCAGCGGAGCCAGGGCAGGTCCGCCCCCGCCTCCTTCGGCTGAAGTCCCTCGGCGACGATCACCATGATCTCGCCGAGGGACTTCTGCTGTTCCGGGGTGAGCCGGTCGAAGAGCGCCTGGCGTACGGCGGCGACATGGCCGGGCGCGGTCCGGCGCAGGACGTCGTACCCGTCCTCGGTGAGGATCGCGAACTGGCCGCGCTTGTCGGAGGGACAGTCCTCGCGGCGCACCCAGCCGTTCTTCTCCAGGCGCGCGATGGCGTGCGAGAGGCGGGACCGGGTGATCTTGGTGTTCCTGGCGAGCTCCGTCATGCGCAGCCGCCGCCGCGGGGCGACGGAGAGCTGGACGAGGAGTCCGTAGTAGATGTGCGGCATGCCGGCGTCGCGCTGCAACTGGCGATCGAGGTGATCCTCCAGGAGCGTGGTGGCCTGCAAGTACGCGAGCCAGGTGCGCTGTTCCTCGTCATTGAGCCAGCGCGGCTCCCCGTCGGGGGCGTCGGGGGGAGAAGTGGGTGCCGTATCCATGTACTCCACTGTACGCAGCCCTTTCTTGAAACTTAAACAAAGCAGGAGTAGGGTCATCGTCGAGCGAAAGCTTGAGAGTTAAAGTAAATCGTTCTTCGTACGCTCTTCGTACGTTCTTCGTCGCACGTTCCCGGTTCTCGGAGGCGCCGTCATGACCGCAACCCAGGAGCGCATGCCCGCCCTGTACCTCAGCCACGGCGCACCGCCGCTCGCCGACGACGAGCTCTGGCCCGACCAGCTCCGCGCCTGGTCCGCGGAGCTGCCGCACCCCAAGGCCATCCTCATGGTCTCCGCCCACTGGGAGGAGGCCCCGCTCGCGCTCGGCGCGACGGAGACGGCGCCGCTGGTCTACGACTTCTGGGGCTTCCCCGAGCACTACTACCAAGTGACGTACGCCGCTCCCGGCGCCCCTCAACTGGCTGATTCGGTACGTAAATTGCTGCGCGGGGCCGGTACGCCGGTGCAGGACACTCCGGATCGCGGGCTCGACCACGGAGCGTACGTCCCCCTCGTCGAGATGTATCCAGGCGCGGACATCCCCGTTCTCCAGATCTCCCTGCCGACCCTCGACCCACGGCGCCTGATGGACATCGGCCGCAAGCTGGCGCCGCTGCGGGACGAGGGCGTGCTGATCGTCGGCAGCGGCTTCTTCACGCACAATCTGGCGGCGCTGCGCCAGGGCGGTACGCCGTCGTGGTCGGTGGAGTTCGACGCGTGGGGGCACGAGGCGCTGGACGCGGGCGATGTGGACGGCCTCCTCGACTTCCGGCACAAGTCTCCGGCGGGCGAGCTCGCGCATCCGCGTACGGAGCACTTCGCGCCCCTGTTCGTGACACTGGGGGTTGCCGAGGCCTCGGGGGATCTGGGCCGGGAGCGGCAGCGGAGTGTGATCGACGGGTTCTGGATGGGGCTTGCCAAGAGGTCGGTGCAGTTCGGCTGATCTAGTTCGGCTGATCTCTGAGGCGGGTCTGCGCTACGTGAGCGGTTCGCTGATCTCTATCGCGCGCAGGGCTGCTTTCAGGGCCTGCTCGTCGCCCACGTCCAGTGCCGTGTCGGTGAACTTGATGACGTGCTCGTCCCCGTGCGCGAGCGCCCGCTCGAAGACCTCATCGGGGGCGAAGGTGCCGGGTGCGGTGTACGCGACCGGGGCGTCAGGGGCGTACATCGAGGTCACGGCGGCCGACGCCGTCCAGGCCGCGTGCAGGCTCGGCGCCCACAGGGTGCGGGGCAGCGCGGGCAGGGCGCGCAGAACGGCGTTGGGCGCGGTCGACGCGTGCACCAGCATGGTCGCCTCGCCGTGGCCGTGGGTGGCGTACCGGTGAGTGGCCGCGCGCACCAGTTCGGTGAGCCTGCGGTGCGCCTCGTCCGGGTCCGTCACGTCGGCCGCCCACGCGGGGAGGCCCGCGATCCGGCCGAGCCTGGCGGGGAAGCTGCCGCTGTCCCTGTCGGGGAGCGGCTCGACGGCGTCCAGGGCGGCGACTGCGGTGCCTCCCGGCTGCTGCGGCAGGAGTGCGATGCCGGTGGTGGGGTGGTGGCGGGCGGCCCAGTAGCCGAGGCCGTGGGCGAGTTCGGCGAGGCGGGGCTCCGTCGCCTCCCCCGCCAGGAGCGTGCGCACCGCGTGGCCCACCCGGATCACCGGGTGCGTGGAGCCGCCGTACATGCCGGGCAGCAGGAGCGGCCACCACGCGGCGAGTACGTCACGCCACGGGCGTTCGCCGATCTGCCTGTCGAAGTACGCGATCCAGTCGGCCGCGCGGCGCGGATCGCCGAGGGCCGCACGCCAGTTGTCGGCGGTGATTGACTCGACCGTGCTCGGGTACTCCTCCAACTTCGACGCGTACAGCTCAAGCCAGCGGTGGACGGCACCGGACCGGCCGTGCGCGGCGAGCGCCTCGACGGCCATCGGCGCGTGGTTGGTGAGCCGCCCGAGCCGCTCGGGTCCCGAGGCGTGCAGGCGCTGCAGGGCTTCGTCGAGGGTGCCGGAGCTGTCGGCTGCGGCGTCGGCTCCGGTATCGGCTGTGGCGTCCATGGAGGGACGGTAGGCGGGGCGCGAGCGGGGCGTAACGGCCTTGCGGACTAGGTCAGGACCTAGGACGGGGCCCGCGGGACCTAGGTCCCGCTTGGAGGCTGAGGGCCGAGGGGACGCTCGTACCAGGCAACGTCCCAGTAGCGGCCGAACTTCCGGCCGACTTCGCGGTACGTGCCGACGGGCCGGAAGCCGAAGCGTTCGTGGAGGCGGCCCGACGCGTCGTTCGGCTGGGCGATCCCGGCGTAGGCGCGATGCAGGTCCTCACCCTCCAGGGCCTCGAAGAGCGCCTTGTAGAGCAGGGTGCCGATGCCACGGCCCGCGGCATCCGGTGCGCAATAGACGCTGACTTCCACAGAGGTGGCGTACGCGGGCTTCGTTCGGAAAGGACTACTGGTGGCGTATCCGAGGATCAGTCCGGAATCCCGTTCCTGGGCAACCAATAGGCGGTGGGGGCCGTCTTCAGGATGGGAGAGCAGCCAAGGGCGGCGCTCTTCTGGCAGGAAGACGGCTGTGTCGAACGTGATCGCCGTCTCTCGTACGTAGTGGTTGTAGATATCGGTCAGTGCTTCGAGATCGGCCTCCGTGCCCGGCCTGACCTGCACCTCTGTACGTTCCGACGGCATCTGGCCTCCCCATGTGGCGGCACAGGGTACTGCAACGTCAAGAAAATAGGTGCGCGGCTTGGGAATTCTGTCCGGATTCCAGTCGTTGTTTCCATCGGAAGCAGGGCACCCGCGAGGGTGTGGTTTCCACCACAGAGGCCCGTGAAAAGGGCCGACCAGGACCTCCACACGCAAGGGAGCACGCATGGCAACCCGTGCCGTCGCCCGTCGTAAGTCCGCCTCCACCGGCGAGACCGACGCGGCACGCAGTGTTCGCGCCGTAGGCGGGGAGATCGCCGACCGCGACCTGGTCGGCATGTACCTCGACGAGATCGCGCGTACGCCGCTTCTCGACGCCGCCAAGGAAGTCGAGCTGTCCCAGATCATCGAGGCCGGTGTGTACGCCCGGAAGATAATCGACGGCGACATCGAGGACTCCGTCCCCGGCGCTGCAGCTTCCCGCGAGGAGCTTGAGGCGCTGGTCGCCGACGGCGAGCGGGCGAAGGATGTCTTCATCCGGTCGAACCTGCGGCTCGTCGTCGCTGTGGCCCGCCGCTATCCGAGGAGTGGTCTGCCCCTCCTCGACCTGATCCAGGAGGGGAACGCGGGCCTGGTGCGCGCGGTCGAGAAGTTCGACTACGCCAAGGGCTTCAAGTTCTCCACGTACGCCACGTGGTGGATCCGCCAGGCCATCACGCGCTCCATAGCCGACCAGTCGCGCACCATCCGTCTCCCCGTCCACCTCGTGGAGGAGCTGGGGCGGATCCGCCGGGTCATGCGCGAGTTCAACCGTAAGAACGGGCGCGACCCCGAGCCGGCAGAGGTCGCCGATGAGCTCGACTCCACGCCCGCGCGAGTGACGGACGTCCTGGACTGGGCGCGTGACCCGGTCTCGCTGAACATGGGCGTGGACGACAGCGGAGACACACAGTTCGGTGACCTGCTGGAGGACACTTCCGCGGTCTCGCCCGAGCAGTCGGTCCTGACCCTGCTGCGCAGCGAGGAACTGGACGACCTGATCGGCCGCCTCGACCAGCGCACGGCCTCCATCATCAAGATGCGGTACGGCATCGAGGACGGCCGCGAGCGGACCCTGACGGAGGTCGGCAAGCAGCATGGGCTTACGCGGGAGCGGATCCGTCAGATCGAGAAGCATGCGTTGCTCGAGCTGAAGAAGATGGCTCGGGACACGGGATTCGACGCGGCGGCCTAGGCCTGAGCGGCCCGCCAAACCGTCCATCAGCAGAGCCTCGGTGCCATCCCCCCGGCGCCGGGGCTCGCTAGGGTCACGCCCCCGACGCTCGCGTCAATCGGGAGCCCAGCCCCCGCAGGGACGCCACCAGTTCCGGGGGCTCGTGGGCCACGAAGTCGCAGCCGGCCATGGCGAGGCGGACGGCCAGCCAGTCGACGGAGTCCGTCACCGTCGAGCGGAGGCGACAAGTGGAGTCCGTCAGGGCCTCCGGCGTGCCGAGAGCCGCCGGAAACCTGGCCGCGACGGCCTCCGCGGAGGCCGCGAACGTCACGTCGATCGCGTACGAAGGCTGCCCCCGCCACACCGACCGGCGGATGAACTCCGCGGCGTCCCCCGTGGGCAGTTCGCGCGGCACGAAGCGGGCGCCGGTGGCGAAGGGGGACGACACCCGGTCCACCCGGAACGTACGCCAGTCGTCGCGGTCGATGTCGTACGCGACGAGGTACCAGCGCCGCCCGGTCGACACCAGACGGTGCGGCTCCGTCAGGCGCCGGGACTCCGTACCGTCGCCGGAGCGGTACGCGAAGCGGAGGCGTTCCTGGCCCGCCGCCGCTGACGCCATGACCGTGAGCGTCTCGGGCGCGATACTGGCGCCGTCCCCGCTGGTCAGCGGCGTCGTGGCGATCTGGAGCGCCTGGACGCGATGGCGCAGCCGGGAAGGCAGCACCTGCTCAAGCTTCGCCAGGGCCCGGACCGACGCCTCCTCCACCCCCTCCACCGCGTGACCCGCCCCTGCCCGCAGGCCCACGGCGATCGCCACCGCCTCCTCGTCGTCCAGGACGAGCGGCGGCATCGCCTTGCCCGCGACGAGGCGGTAGCCACCGGCCGTCCCCTGGCTCGCCTGCACCGGGTAGCCGAGGTCCCGCAGCCGGTCGATGTCGCGCCGCACCGTACGGCGGCTGACGCCGAGCCGGTCGGACAACTCCCCGCCCGGCCACTCGCGCGGCGTCTGGAGGAGGGAGAGGAGCTGCAGAAGCCGCGCAGGGGTGTCCGTACCGCCGGTGCCGCCCGTACCGCCGGACCTTTCCGAAGCCGAGGTCGTGCCCGAAGTCGAGGTCGAGGTCGTGCCCGAAGTCGAAGTCATGTCGTCCAGGATGCCGCGTATCTAGGACACGTACTGGCCTATATGACTTCTAGGCTTCTCTCATGACTTACAGCAGCCCTGCCACAGCACCGACCGGAACGGCGGCCGCCGCCGCCGACCGGCGCCGCTGGTTCGCCCTCGCCATCGTGATGACCGCGGCCTTCATGGACCTCGTCGACGTCACCATCGTCAACATCGCGATCCCGTCCATCCAGCAGGACGCCGGCGCCTCGTACAGCCAGATCCAGTGGATCACCGCGGGTTACGCGCTCGCGTTCGCGGCCGGGCTGATCACCGGCGGGCGGCTCGGCGACATCCACGGGCGCAAGCGGATGTTCCTCATAGGGATCGGGGGCTTCACGCTCGCCTCAGCGCTCTGCGGGTTCGCCGCCAACCCGGAGATGCTGGTCGCCTCGCGGATTCTGCAGGGCGGCATGGCCGCGATGATGGTGCCGCAGGTCCTGTCGATCGTGCACGCCACCTTCCCCGCGCACGAACGGGGCAAGGTCTTCGGGCTCTTCGGGATGATCGTGGGGCTCGGCGCGGTCTCGGGGCCGCTGCTCGGCGCACTCCTCACCGAGTGGAACATCTTCGGTCTCGAATGGCGGCCGATCTTCCTGATCAACCTGCCCGTCGGTATCGCGGGGCTGATCCTGGGGCGCAAGTTCATCAGTGAGTCCAAGGCGCCGAAGGCCCTCAAGCTCGACCTCGTCGGCGTCGTCCTCGTCACGCTCGGCCTGCTGATGGTGCTCTACCCGCTCACCCGTGGGCAGGAGCTGGACTGGCCGCTGTGGGGCTACGCCCTGATGGCGGGCGGACTCGTCGTCTTCGGCGCGCTCATCGCGTACGAGAAGGCGAAGGCGGCCAAGGACGGTTCGCCGCTGGTGGAGCTGTCCCTGTTCAAGGTGAAGAGCTTCGCCGCGGGCATCGCGGTGCAGACCGTGTTCGGTGTCGCGATGGGCATCTTCTTCCTGGTCTGGACGCTCTACATGCAGACGGGGCTCGGCTGGAGCGCGCTGCGGGCGGGCACGACCGGGGTGCCGTTCTCGATCGCCGTCTCGGCGGCGGCCGGTATGTCCGTGCAGAAGCTGGTGCCGCGCTTCGGACGCAAGGTGCTGCAGGGCGGCGCGCTCATCATGGCCACCGGGGTGCTGCTCTACATCTGGGAGGCGGACCGGTACGGCGCGGACATCGCGTCCTGGCAGATGGCTCTGCCGCTGACCGTGATGGGTGTGGGCATGGGACTGATCGTCGCGCCCCTGACGGACGCCATCCTCTCGGACGTGCCGCGTGAGCACTCGGGGTCCGCGTCCGGGCTCCTGAACACCGTGCAGCAGATGGGCACGGCGCTCGGACTCGGCCTGGTCTCCGTGGTGTTCTTCGGCGCGATCGACGAGAAGGCCGCGCGGAGCCAGGTGCCCATGGAGATCGTGGGCGCGTTCCAGAACTCGCTGTGGTGGGTCGTCGGCGTGCTCACCGTCATCTTCCTGCTGATGTTCGCCCTGCCGGGCAAGCCGCGCCAGCATGTCGAGGGTGGTGAGGACGCTGAGGGCGGGGACGTAACGTCCGAGGACGTCGATGAACTTCCGCAGCGGGAGCCCGCGTTGACCTCCTGAGCGGTGTCGGATCGGCGGGCGCGGCCCGGGTGGAGCCTAGAGCTCCGCCCGGGCCGCTTTCGCGTCAAGGGACTCGAGTACGGAGCCGGGGTTGCCGCCCTTCGTGACGGCGGCCCCGATCTCCTTGCGGATGGCCGCCCGTACCGTCGGCCACGAGCGCAGACCGACCGGCTGGAACTGTGCCTGCGGCATCTGGTCGATGAACTTCCACAGCGGGCGCTGGGCCGCGTCCGCGCGCAGCGCCGACGACGCGGAGCTGGTCACGGGAAGCGCGGCCTGGCCGCCGCCGTACGCCTTCGCCGACTTGCGGCCGTAGAGATGGCTGAGGAACTTGCCGCACGCGTCGCGGTGGCCGTTCTGCTTGAACGCCATCAGCCAGTCGCTCAGGCCCACCGGCGCCGCCGAGCCGCCGAGCCGCGTGGGGAAAGCGGCATGCGCGTAAGGGAACTTGGCCTTGTCGGCGGCGCCCATGAGCACCGGGTGCGCGATCAGCATCCCGATGCCGCCGCGCATGAACTGCTCGTACGCAGCCGTCCTGTTGAGCCCTGCCGGGTCGGCGCCCGCGAGCTCCTTCGCCACCAGTTCGTCCCGCAGCCAGGTCAGCGTCCGGACGTTGCTCGCGGTGTGGAAGTCGTAGCCGGTCGCCAGGGCCGCATAGCCGCCCTCGTCCGCGAGCATCCAGGAGAGGGCCTCGTCCTCGGCGGCCTCGGGGCCCAGCTGCAGCCCGTACGGCGTCTTCACTCCGATCCCCTTCAACGCTTGGGCCGCCGAACGCAGCTCGGCCCAGGAGGTGGGGGCGCCGCTGATGCCCGCCTGCTTGAAGAGGGCCGTGTTGTAGAAGAGGCGTGGGGTGCTGGCGAGGAACGGGATGCCGTACTGAACGTGCTTGACCGATCCCGCTTCGGCGTACGAGCGGGTGAAGTCGGCCTCGGTGCGGATGTCGAAGAGGTCGGACGCGCCGTAGAGCTGGTCGTCCTCGGCGTAGGGGGCGAAGACGTTCGACTGGGCGACGTCGGGGGCGTCACCGTCCTTCACTCGGCGGGCGAGTGTCCGGTCCAGCTTGTCGAAGGGGACGCGTTCCAGGGCGATCTTGACGGTGGGGTGCGCCTTCTCGAAGGCGGAGACCAGGCCGTCCCACTGGTCGCCGATGGAGGAGCCGACGCTTCTGTCGTAGCTGGCGACGAGGAGTTTGAGGGTGGTGGTGTCGCTGCCGGATGCGCAGCCGCTGAGGCTGAGGCCGAGGCCGAGGCCGAGGGTGGAGGCGCCGGTGAGACCGGCCGAGTTGGTCAGGAACTGTCGACGACGCACCGGGCTTGCCACCTTCTTGGACGTACTTGATCTCATTCTTGGACGTACTTGATCTCACCGTATTCGCGTGGTGGCAGATTCTGTCACATAGGCAGAATGTGCCTGAGTGGCCCTGTGCTTGAGTGGCCCTCTGCTCAGCCCCTTGGCATAACCTGCCTCGCATGCCCGCAAGTTCACCCAACTCGCCCGATTCGCTCGGATCGCACGGCTCGCACGGCTCGCACGGATCGCCCGGCTCGCTCACCGAGCGCCGCAAGGCGGAGACGCGCCTGGACATCGCCCGTGCCGCGGCCGCGCTCTTCGTCGAGGACGGGCTGCGAGCCACCCGAGCCGAGGACATCGCCCGCGCTGCGGGCGTCGCGCCGCGCACCTTCTACCGCTACTTCGCGACGAAGGAGGAGGCGGTCGCCCCGCTCTTCGTCGCCGGTGCGCAGCAGTGGGCCGAGGCGGTGCGGGGCGCCCCCGCGGATCTCTCCGTGCGGGACGCGCTGCGGCACGCGGCGGCGCGGGCGCTGGTCCCTGACAGTGATGCCGCGCCGGGGGTCGCCATCGGGGACGCGGAAGCGCTGGAGTGGGTGCGGGCGTTGCTGCGCATGGCGGGGGAGAGCGCTGCTCTCCGGGCGGTGTGGTCGGACGCCTGCCACGCCTCCGAGGAGACGCTGATCTCCGTTCTGGCCGAGCGGGAGGGTCTCGGGGTGGGGGTGCGGGCGCAGGCGCCTTCGCTGGAGCTGCGGCTGGTGGCGGGGGTTGCCAGTGCGGCGGTGCGGGTGGCGGTGGAGGCGTGGGCGCTGAGCGACGCCCCGGCCGGGGGTGCGGGTGGGCCTGCGGCCCTGGCGGAACGTTGCATCGAGGCCCTGGAGGGCTTCCGCTGGCCGTAGGGGGAGGGGGGCGGGTGGGTGCGGTGCTGGTTCGTCTGTGGGGGCGGGGCCGCGCCGGTATGTCCGTCCTCGCTATCCGCTACTGGCCGCTGCCCGCTTCGGTTCACTCCACCCCCTTGGTGACGCGGGGCAATCGGGCGAGTGGGTGGGAGAGGTCCCTTCGGGCGGCAACCCTTGCTCCCCGCACTCCCAGGACGGAAGTCCGTTTGTGTCTGCTGCGCGCCCGGACGTGTTTACTTTGCGGAAATCCGGCCGTAGTCTCGGAGATAACCCACAAGCTCGGGCATCAGGCGGAGGCAAACGGACATGTACGCACCGGAGCGCCAGCAGGAGATCCTGCGGCTCGCGCGCGACGGCGGACGAGTCGACGTGCTGTCGCTGGCCGAGGAGTTCAAGGTCACCGCCGAGACCATCCGGCGTGACCTGAAGGCCCTGGACCGCGCAGGCCTCGTACGCCGCGTGCACGGCGGCGCCATACCGGCCGGACGCCTCGACTTCGAGCCCGACCTCGCGGAGCGGGAAGGAACGTCCGCCGACGAGAAGGACCGCATCGCACGCGCCGCCCTCGCCGAGCTGCCCACCGAAGGCAGCGTCATCCTCGACGCGGGATCGACGGTCGCCCGCCTCGCCGCCTCGCTCCCGCTCGAATCGACGTTCACCGTCGTCACGCACGGCCTCCCCACCGCCGCCCGCCTCGCCGACCACCCCGGCATCCAGCTCCACCTCATCGGGGGCCGCGTCCGCAGCCGTACGCGCGCCGCCGTCGACGCGTGGGCGCTGCGGGCGTACGGAGAGATCCGCGCGGACGTCCTCTTCGTCGCCGCGAACGGCTTCTCCGCGGAAGCAGGCCTGACCACCCCCGACCTCGCCGAAGCGGCCGTCAAGCGCGCTGCGATCGGCGCGGCCCGCCGCGTGGTGCTCCTCGCGGACTCCACGAAGTACGGGCAGGAGCACTTCGCGCGCTTCGGCGGTCTCGATGATGTGGACCTGCTGATCACCGACACCGGGCTCGGTGTCGAGGACGCCGCCGCGATCGAAAGCGGCGGCACGGAGGTGATCCGGGCATGAGCGGCACGGACGAGAACGTGGACAGCAACAGCAGTAACAGCCATACGCAGGTCGGCAACGAAACGGTACGTACGCGCATGATCCTCACCGTCACCCCCAACCCCTCCCTCGACCGCACCTACGAGGTCCCCTCACTGGACCGCGGTGAGGTCATACGGGCCACCGGCGACCGGATGGACCCGGGCGGCAAGGGCGTCAACGTATCGAGGGCGGTCGCGGCCGCGGGCGGGGAGACGCTCGCCGTCCTGCCGCTCGGCGGTGCGCCCGGCGCGCTCGTCGACCAGCTCCTGGACGAGCAGGGCATCAAGGTCGCGCCGGTGTGGGTCGCGGGCCAGACCCGCTCCAACATCGCGGTGGCCGAACCGGACGGCACCCTCACCAAGATCAACGCGACGGGGCCCGAACTGACGCCGGTCGAGGCCGAGCTGCTGCTCTCCGCCGTGCGGGAGCGGTCCGTGGGAGCCGACTGGATCGCCTGCTGCGGCAGCCTTCCGCGCGGACTCGCCCCTTCCTGGTACGCGGATCTCGTGGCCCGCGCACACGCCGCCGGAGCCCGTATCGCCCTGGACACCTCGGGCCCGGCGCTGCTCGCGGCGCTCGCCGAGCGTCCCGACGTCGTCAAGCCGAACGCGGAGGAGCTCGCCGAAGCGGTGGGCCGCCCCCTGTCGACGGTCGGCGACGCGGTCAAGGCGGCTGAAGAGCTGCGGGAGCTTGGCGCGCGGGCCGTGCTCGCCAGCCTCGGTGCGGACGGTCAGCTCCTGGTGGACGACTCGGGCAGGTACTTCGCCAGCGCCCCGGTCGCCGCCGTACGCAGCAACGTCGGCGCCGGTGACTCCTCCCTGGCCGGTTTCCTCATCGCGGGCGGCACCGGCGCCACGGCCCTCGCCTCGGCGGTGGCGCACGGCGCGGCAGCGGTGCAACTCCCCGGCAGTGCGATGCCGACCCCGTCCGACCTCGCGCCCGACGCGGTCACGGTCACGTCGGAGGTCCCCCTGGACCGCGTACTGACGGAGCCGGTGTCATGAGTCCCCACCCCCGCAAGTACCTCCCCACCACCTCAACCCCCGTCTCCCCCTCCACCCCCATCTCCACCCCCGTCCCCGTCCTCACCCCCGCCCTCCGGGCGATACGCGTGCGAAGGAGCCCGCGATGAGCGAGATGATCACCGCGGAACTGGTCGACCTCGAAATCGACCGGTCCGCCGGAACCAAGGAAGCGGCGGCCCGTGCCCTCGCCGAGCGCATGGTGGCCCTGGGCCGGGTGACCGACCTGGACGGATTCCTCGCCGACGTGGCGGCCCGCGAGGCGCAGATGCCGACCGGGCTCGACGGCGGCATCGGCATCCCGCACTGCCGCAGCGCCCACGTCACCGAGCCGACCCTGGCCTTCGGCCGCTCGGCCGACGGCATCGACTTCGGGGCGCCGGACGGACCCGCCGACCTGATCTTCCTGATCGCCGCTCCGGCCGGTGCCGACGACGCACACCTGACGATTCTCTCGTCGCTCGCACGGCAGTTGATGGACGAGGAGTTCACGAGCGCGCTGCGCGGAGCTGAGGACGCGGCGACGGCAGCGGCTCTGATCAGCGGGGAGCCTGCCACCCGCAGCGCGGCGGAAGAACCCGCCGACCCGCGGCCGGAGAACGACGACCCCACCCCGGCGGAGCCGTTCCGCATCGTGGCGGTGACCTCCTGCCCCACAGGCATCGCCCACACCTACATGGCAGCCGAGTCCCTCGAGAACGCGGCCCGCGAGGCAGGCGTAGAGCTGACGGTGGAGACGCAGGGCTCCTCCGGCTTCACGCGCCTGGACCCGGCGGTCATCGCCGCCGCGGACGCGGTCATCTTCGCGCACGACGTCCCCGTACGGGAGAAGGACCGTTTCGCCGGTAAGCCCACCGTCGACGTCGGCGTGAAGGCGGGCATCAGCAAGCCCGCCGCGCTCATCGCGGAGGTCCGGGCGAAGGCGGCCCGTGGCGAGACCACCGCGGACGTCGGGCCGAGCCCCGTCGACAACGCCGGTGACAGCGGCGACGGCTACGGCACCAAGCTGCGCAAGTGGCTGATGTCCGGCGTCAGTTACATGGTCCCGTTCGTCGCCGCGGGCGGTCTCCTCATCGCGCTCGGCTTCGCCATCGGCGGCTGGAAGATCGACAAGGCGCCGTCCGTCGCCGAGCACTTCGTGTGGACGGACACCACAAGCTGGGCCGCGCTCCTCTTCCAGATCGGCGGGCTCGCCTTCGCCTTCCTGGTGCCGGTCCTCGCGGGCTACATCGCGTACGGGATGGCCGACCGGCCGGGACTCGTCCCCGGATTCGTCGGCGGCTCCGTCGCCGTCACCATCAACGCGGGCTTCCTCGGCGGTCTCGCGGCGGGCCTGATCGCGGGCGCGGTCGTCATGGGCATCCAGCGCGTGAAGATCCCCACCGTCCTTCGCGGGATCATGCCCGTGGTCGTGATCCCGCTGATCTCGTCCGCGGTCGTCGGCTTCCTGATGTTCCTCGTCATCGGAAAGCCCATCGCCTCGCTGCAGAGCGCGCTCACGGACTGGCTGGAGGGCCTCTCCGGCGCCAACGCCATCATCCTGGGCGTCATCCTCGGCCTGATGATGTGCTTCGACCTCGGTGGCCCGCTGAACAAGGTCGCGTACGCCTTCGCCGTCGGCGGCCTCGCCAACCCGACCGAGGGCAGCCTCAAGGTCATGGCCGCCGTGATGGCGGCCGGCATGGTCCCGCCGCTCGCCATGGCCCTCGCCACCACGGTCCGCGGCCGGCTCTTCACCAAGACCGAGCGCGAGAACGGCAAGGCGGCCTGGTTCCTCGGCGCCTCCTTCATCACGGAGGGCGCGATCCCGTTCGCCGCGGCCGACCCGCTGCGGGTGATCCCCGCGTCGATGGCGGGCGGCGCCGTCACCGGCGCCCTGTCGATGACCTTCGGCTGCACACTGCGGGCTCCGCACGGCGGCATCTTCGTGGTGCCGCTCATCGGGCAGCCGCTGCTCTACCTGGTCGCGATCCTCGCCGGTGTCGGCGTCTCGACCGTGTCGGTCATCCTGCTCAAGGGCACCCGGAAGCAGGCCCCTTCGGAGAGCGGCGCCACGGCTGAGGAAGCTGTGGCGGAGGAGCGCGTACCGGCGGCTGTCTGAGCTTCCAACTGGGCTCTTATCAGGGCTTCTGTCTGAGCTCTGACTGTTCGGCCCCTATGAGGGGGGTTGTGCGACATGCGTCACTTCGGGACGTAAGTCCTACAACCCCCCTGTCGTAAGCCCCGGATCGTGTTGTCTACTGTGCGGCATGCTCCAGAATGTCTCGATCCTCCAGCAGGCAGGCGTGGCCGTACTGGCCGTGGCGACCGCCGTCTGGGCCGTGGGCCTGGTGCGGGTGCTGCGTCGCGACCAGGTCGACGCGGACGTCTGGCGTCAGTCCCAGGCGCTGCGTGCGCTGCCCGCGCAAACAGGCCCTCCGCGCGCGGAGACGGTCGAGCTGACGGCGGCCGAGCGCGCCGCATTCGCCGTTCTCGTGCGGCAGTTCGGCGGCGACGGCAGGTCGTAGATCTACCTCGCACGTCTCTACTTCGTACGCCTCTGCCTCGTACGCCTCTGCTCCGTACGTCCTTCTACTTCGTACGCTGCCGCGGAAGGCTCCTCGCGCGCTGCTCCATCGCCGCGCGGGCCGCTTCCTCGGATACGTACACCTCGCACCGGTGCCGCTTGTCGGGCGTGACCGTGTGCTCGACCTCCCAGAGGCTGAGCTCGCTGCCGTCGAAGAGTAGGAACGCGTGCTCGTAGAGCGAGAAGCAGAGGCGTGCCTCGCCCGCGAGGCAGGGGCGGCCGAAGGCTTGTGTGATCTGGTGCGCGAACGCCGAGCGCAATAACCTCCCGATGTCCTCACCGGGCCGCCCCTCGCCCACCGAGTTCTCCGCGCGGCGCAGCAGCCTGCGCGCGTGATCCGCGGAGTCGTCAGGGATGTACGTGTGCCGGGGCTCGTCGGTGACCGGGAGCTGGAGCACGACGGGCTGCTCGCAGGCGGCGGCGGGGGTGTCGGGCGGGAGCGGCAGGCGCGCGGTGGCGATACCGGCCTCGTCCTCGTCCGCGTACAGCTCGTACTGGGCGTGGCTGCCGGGGCCCGTGTTGTGCACGAGCTCCCAGAGGGTGAGCGCGCCGGCGTCGGCGAGCAGCCACGTGTGTCGGTACGTCTCGCGGTGCAGGCCCGCGCTGTGATGCGCGGAGTGCAGCGAACTGTCGTACGCGAGAGCCGATTCCAGGCGTCCTATAGTGTCGTCCGGCAGGTCGAAGGAGTTCAGGGCGCGGCGAAGAAGCCGCTCGAGATGCTCCTGCGGAGAGTGCGGAGACTTCTGCTCGGCCGACTGTGGCTCGCACGCCGTCTCGTACTCATACGGAACGCTCAAGGTTTCTCCCGGCGTTGCTACATGTCACCTTGTGAGTGCATACCGTAGCCCCTGAGTCGGACATCATGCCCGGGAACGGGAAAACGCACGAGCCGCACGGCAAGTTCCCGTGCGGCTCGCGGTGTTGGCCCTGGTCAGAGGGCCGGACTCGGTGGCTGAAAAAAATCAGCCGGCGCTGCCCGCCGTCCACTCGCTCCAGGACATGTTCCAGCCGTTGAGGCCGTTGTCCGGGGCGACGGTCTCGTCCGGGGAGCCCTTGACCGTCACGACGTCGCCGATGAGGGAGTTGTCGTAGAACCACGCGCCCGGCGTGCTGGAGTCGCCCGCGCCCTGTGCGTCCTGCAGGCCGACGCAGCCGTGGCTGGTGTTGGAGCTGCCGAAGATCGAGGGCGAGCCCCAGTAGTTGCCGTGGATGAAGGTGCCGGAGGACGAAAGGCGCATCGCGTGCGGGACGTCCTTGATGTCGTACTCGCCGCCGAAGCCGACCGTGTCGCCGTTCATACGGGTCTGGGTGAACTTCTCGGCGATCACCATCTTGCCGTTGTACGTGGGGTTCGACGGGCTGCCCGCGGAGATCGGGATGGTCTTGATGACCTTGCCGTCCCGCTCGACCGTCATCTTCTTGGCGTTCACGTCGACCGTGGAGACCTGCGCGCGGCCGACGGTGAAGGTGACGGTCTTGTTCTGCACGCCGGTGGCGCCTTCGGCGCCCTTCACGCCCTCCAGGGCGATCTTCATCGTGACCTTGGAACCGGCCTTCCAGTACTCCTCGGGCCTGAAGTCGAGGCGCTGGTTGCCGAACCAGTGGCCCACGATCTTCTGGCCGCTGTCGGAGGTGACCTTGATGTGCGACTGGACGGACTGCTTCTCGGTGATCGCCTTGTCGAAGTTGAAGGAGACCGGCATGCCGACGCCGACCTTCGTGCCGCCGTCGGGGGTGTAACTGCCGATGAAGCTGTTGTCCTTCGAGACGGTGGTGAAGATCGAGTTCTCGGTCGCTTCCTTGCCCTTGGTGTCCTTCGCGTCGGCCGTGATCTTGTACTTCATGCCGCGCTCGAGCTGGGCCTTGGGCTTCCAGCTCGTGCCGTCGCCGGAGAGCGTGCCGTCGACCGCCGCCCCGGTGGAGACCAGGGTCATCTTCACCTCGGTCAGCTTGCCGCCCTCGACCTTGACGCCGGTGGCGTTGATGGAGGCGCCGGTCGAGCCGTCCTTCGCCGAGATGGTGATGTCGGCGCCCTGGGCCTTGGACCCGCCGTTCTTGTCGTCGCCGTTGCCGTCCCCGTCGCCGCTGCAGGCCGTAAGGGAGAGCGCGCCCACGGCGGCGAGCGCGGTGGCCGCCAGAAGGGTGCGCCGCCGGGGCTTGGCTATGTGCGACGTTGTCACGGGTGCTCCATCTTTATGCGAAGTGCGCGTTCTGATCCAGTAGGGGATAAGAGCGGCGAGCGGGTGGAAAGGTTCCGTCCGGTCGGTGTGAGGGTGGGCACAGCGGCATGGCCCGTCGGCGGCCCAACGGGCTGTGGTCTGTGGGTATTTGTAGCCGTTCTTTCTGGGGATTCCCTTAGTTGATGCTTTGGGGTGACTGAGAGCCCTACCGGGGCTGCTCGTCGTGGAGGTCCTGGAGGTCCTGGAGGTCCTGGAGGTCGTGGACGTCGTAGAGGTCGCGGTACGAGGGGAAGTTGCCGCCCGGTGTCTCCACGGACTCCGCAGCCAGGAGCGCCCGGACGATCGCCGCCGTCACCATGTCCGCGCCCGCCGCGAGGATCTCGTTCAGGGCGAGCGGGTTCTGCGCCGCTCCCGGCAGGGGACGCTCGCCGGTCGCGAGGGCGAAGACGGTGTCTCCGTCATTGAGGAGATGGACGGGACGTACGGCACGTGCCATACCGTCGTGCGACGTTCCTGCGAGCTTCTGCGCCTGCGCCTTGGTGAGTTCGGCGTCCGTGGCGACGACGGCGAGGGTGGTGTTCAGCGTAGGAGGACCACTCTCGGAGCCGGAGCCGGAGCCGGAGCCGGAGCCTGAGGCGGAGGAGGTGGAGGCGGCTGCTTCGGCCAGGCGTCGCGTGGCCTCCTCGTGGGCCTCCGGGGCGGGGTAGTTCACCCGACGTCCCTCGAAGTACCGCCCGTACAGCGCGCCCGTCTGCGGATCCACCCCCGAGCCCGCCGCGTTCGCCACGACCAGGGCGGCGACCGTGACACCCGATTCCAGCCTGACGCTCGCGCTGCCGATGCCGCCCTTGACCTTGCCGACCACCGCGCCGGTACCCGCGCCCACGTTCCCCTCCTCGACGGGAGTGAAGGGCTCGGTGCCCGCGGCGGCCTCCACTGCGGCGCGGCCCGTCGCGGCGTCGGGGCGCGCCTTGAAGTCGCCTCCGCGGCCGAGGTCGAAGACGCAGGCGGCCGGGACGACGGGGACGACGTGGGAGGGGTCGGGGCCGACCCGTACGCCGCGGCCCTGCTCCTCGAGCCACGCCGTCACGCCGCTCGCGGAGTCGAGGCCGTACGCGCTGCCGCCGGTCAGCACGACGGCCTCGACGCGCTGCACCAGGTTGCGGGGGTCCAGGGCGTCCGTCTCACGGGTGCCGGGGCCGCCGCCGCGTACATCCACGGCCGCGACGGCGCCGCCCACAGGGGCGAGCACGACGGTGGTGCCGGTGAGGTGGCCTTCGTGCGCCGGGGCGGTGCGGGTGGCATGGCCTACGCGAAGGCCGGGGACATCGGTGAGGGAGTTGAGGGAGTGGGAGGAATCCATGCCGACTTGCGTATCACGCGGGGGAGTTAAGCGGTCGTCATGGGAGCAGCACAGCAGACGGGTTCCGCCGCATCGGGCTGCGGCGCGCGGCGCCCCGCGGGTCGGCGGTGACACCCGGGCGCCGCGTGGCGGACGGCCTGGACCCGCTCGCGCACCGCGGCGGTCCACGAGGTCCGAAGGCCCCCTGAACTTCGTGTCTTTGGGCCGGCCCGCGCATGCCCTACGACTCTGCTCCTGAAGAGCCGCGCACGGGAGCCTGGAATGGTCAGGCCCCGGAGCAAGGTCGGGACCCGTAGCGAACTGGGAACCAACATGAGATCGCCTGCCGCCCAAGAAGCGCCGACCGCACCAGCGGGCACGACGTACGACCCCGTGCAGTACCGCCCCGGCAAGACCATCACCGACTGGGAGCCGGAGAACGAACTCTTCTGGAAGTCCATCGGCAAGAAGGTCGCCGCCCGCAACCTGTGGATCGCCGTCCCCGCGCTCCTGGTCGCGTTCGTCGTCTGGCAGGTGTGGTCGGTCACCGCGACCAACCTCAAGGACGTCGGCTTCGGCTTCTCCACCTCGCAGCTGTTCTGGCTGACGGCCGTTCCCGGCCTCACCGGCGGCACGGCACGCGTCCTCTACACCTTCCTCGGCCCGATGATCGGCCAGCGCCGCTTCACCGCGCTCTCCACGGTCGTCCTGGTCGTCCCGCTGATCTGGCTCGGCATCGCGGTCCAGGACCCGAACACCTCGTACGGCGTGATGGTCGCCATCGCGGCCCTCTGCGGCGTCGGCGGCGCCAACTTCGCCTCGTCCCTCGCCAACATCGGCTTCTTCTTCCCCAAGCGCGACAAGGGCAACGCCACCGGCATCAACGGCGGCCTCGGCAACCTCGGTGTCTCCGTCGTCCAGCTGGTCACCCCGATCGTCATCACCAGCTCGGTCATCGCGGTCGGCTCGGCCCAGCACAAGGCCGACGGCACACCCGTGTGGCTGCAGAACGCCGCGTTCCTGTGGGTGCCGGTCCTGGTGATCCTGGCCGTCGTCGCGTGGTTCGGCCAGAACGACCTGAAGGTCGCGTCGACCCCGTTCAGCCAGCAGAAGATCATCTTCAAGCGCAAGCACAACTGGCTGATGACCTGGCTCTACGTCGGCACGTTCGGTTCCTTCATCGGGTTCGCGGCGGCTCTGCCGATGCTCATCAAGACCACGTTCACGCCGATCGACGCGGCCTACTCCGCGGCGACGTATGCCTGGATGGGCCCGGCCGTGGGCGCGCTCGCCCGCTGGGCAGGCGGCTGGATCGCCGACAAGATCGGCGGCGCCAGGGTCACCATCATCTCGTTCGTCGGCATGGCGATCTCGATCATCGGCGTCATCAACTTCCTGCCCTCCGGCGGCGACAACGGCAACTTCTACGGCTTCTTCGCCTGCTTCCTGTGCGCGTTCTTCTTCTCGGGCATCGGTAACGGCTCGACGTTCCGCCAGATCCCGGTGATCTTCCGCGACCAGCACCTGAAGGGCCTGACGGAGGGCACACCCGGCTACACGAAGGCGCTGAAGCAGTCCGAGGTGGAGGCGGGCGCCGTCACCGGCTTCACCTCCGCCATCGCCGCGTACGGCTTCTTCTTCATCCCGGCGATGTTCGCCAACTTCCCGGTCACCAGCGCGATGTGGGGCTTCGTGGCCTTCTACGCCAGCTGTATCGCGGTCTGCTGGTGGTTCTACGCCCGCAAGGGCGCGGAGTCCCCGAGCTGACGCCCCGCCCCTGAAAGGCGTGGGCGCAGTGGGCCGGGTGTGGGAGCACCCGGCCCACTCGTATGTCCTGGCCCGGTACCACGAGATCTCCGGGAAATTCTTGTGAACACATTCACAAGCGGACTTGGGCCCAAAGTCCCGAAAGAAATGCCAGGTCAGAGTGGGTTCGCGCGATCGCAGGTGCGGAGAGAAGGGGCCTTGGGCCCTGAAGTGGGGACCATTGCGCGGCCTCTGATCGATCAAACCGGAGTGCAATGGACGCATAGCGAAAAGGCGATTCGGAAGGTGCCGGCGATGACTGCCACTCCCGCGGAAACGACAGCGCACGGTCAGGCATGGGACGGCTTCAAGGGCGGCCTGTGGCGGGATGCCATCGACGTCCGCGACTTCGTGCAGCAGAACTACACCCCCTACGAGGGCGACGACTCCTTCCTGACCGGCGCGACCGAACGCACCACCCAGGTCTGGCAGAAGCTCCTCTCGATGTTCCCCGCGGAGAACGAACGCGGCATCTACGACGTCGACGTGAAGACCCCGTCCCGCATCGACGCCTTCAGGCCCGGCTACATCGACCAGGACCGCGACCTCATCGTCGGTCTGCAGACCGACGCGCCGCTGCGCCGCGCCATCATGCCCAACGGCGGCTGGCGGATGGTCGAAAGCGCACTCAACGCCTACGGCTACGACGCCGACCCCGAGGTCAAAGAGGTCTACACGCACCTCCGCAAGACCCACAACGAAGGTGTCTTCGACGCCTATACGCCCGAGATCCGCGCCTGCCGTTCCTCGGGCATCATCACCGGCCTGCCCGATGCCTACGGCCGAGGCCGCATCCTCGGCGACTACCGCCGCGTCGCGCTCTACGGAGTCGACCGCCTCATCGCCGCGAAAGAGGCCGACAAGGCCCTGCTCGGCGAGGAATGGGCCACCGAGGACGTCATCCGCGCCCGCGAGGAGACCTCCGAGCAGATCAAGGCCCTGGGCGAACTGAAGGCCATGGCGATGTCGTACGGCCACGACATCTCCGCCCCCGCCACCACCGGCCGCGAGGCCGTCCAGTGGCTGTACTTCGCCTACCTGGCAGCCGTGAAGGAGCAGAACGGCGCGGCCATGTCGATCGGCCGCATCGACAACTTCCTCGACATCTACCTCCAGCGCGACATCGAGTCCGGCCGCATCACGGAGGCCGGGGCACAGGAGTTCATCGACGACTTCGTCATCAAGCTCCGCATCGTCCGCTTCCTGCGCACCCCCGAGTACAACGAGCTCTACTCCGGCGACCCGACCTGGGTCACCTGGTCGATGGCCGGCATCGGCGAGGACGGCCGCCCGCTGGTCTCCCGCACCACGTTCCGTGCCCTGCAGACCCTCTACAACCTGGGCCCGGCCCCCGAACCGAACCTCACGGTCTTCTGGTCGCGGGAACTGCCCAGAGGCTTCAAGGACTTCGCCGCCAAGGTCGCCATCGACACCTCGGCCATCCAGTTCGAGTCCGACGACCTGATGCGCCCCAAGTACGGCGACGACACCGCGATCGCCTGCTGTGTGTCGGCGATGGCCGTCGGCAAGCAGATGCAGTTCTTCGGAGCCCGCGTCAACGTCGCCAAGGCCCTGCTCTACGCGATCAACGGCGGCCGCGACGAGGTGACAGGACGCCGCGTCGTCGAGGGATTCGAGCCCGTCGACGGCGCATACCTGGACTATGACACCGTCGCCGAGCGCTACGACGCGATGCTCGGCTGGCTCGCCAAGACGTATGTCCACGCGCTGAACGTCATCCACTACATGCACGACAAGTACGCCTACGAACGCGTCGAGATGGCGCTGCACGACCAGGAGATCCTGCGCACGATGGCGTGCGGCATCGCGGGCCTCTCGGTCGCCGCCGACTCGCTCTCCGCCGTCAAGCACGCCAGGGTCAAGGTCATCCGCGACGAGACGGGCCTCGCCGTCGACTACGAGATCGAGGGCGACTACCCCGCCTACGGCAACAACGACGAGCGGGCCGACGTCATCGCGCGGCGGATCGTCTCGGACTTCATGGGCAAGATCCGTCGGCACCCGACCTACCGGAACGCGGTCCACACCCAGTCCGTCCTGACGATCACCTCGAACGTCGTCTACGGCAAGAAGACCGGCAACACCCCGGACGGCCGCCGCGCGGGCGAGCCGTTCGCCCCCGGCGCCAACCCGATGAACGGCCGTGACGAGCACGGCTACATCGCCTCCGCGCTGTCCGTCGCCAAGCTCGACTACGACGACGCCGAGGACGGCATCTCGCTCACCAACACCATCACGCCCGACGCCCTGGGCCGCACGCCCGGAGAGCGGATCCACAACCTCGCCGGAGTCCTCGACGGCTACATGGCCAGCGACGGCTTCCACATGAACGTCAACGTGCTCGACAAGGCGACCCTTCAGGACGCCATGGAGCACCCGGATAACTACCCGCAACTGACCATCCGGGTCTCCGGCTACGCGGTCAACTTCATCCGCCTGACCCGCGACCAGCAGCTCGACGTCATCAACCGCACCTTCCACGGCTCCCTCTGAGCCACCTGGAGCTCTGCCATGACTGCTCTGCTCGACACGGCGACCCCGGAGAACCCGGCGACCGAGAACCCGGCGACCCCGGCGGCCGCTGCCACCCGGCGTCCCGTCACCGGCTCCGTCCACTCCTGGGACCTGTCCACCGGCGTCGACGGACCCGGCTCCCGTTTCGTCACGTTCCTCTCGGGTTGCCCCCTGACCTGCCTGTACTGCCACAACCTCGACACCTGGCGGATGCGCGACGGCAAGCGGACCACCGCCGACGACGTGATCGCGGAGGCCGCCAAATACACCACGTTCATCTCGGCGGCGGGCGGCGGAGCCACCGTCAGCGGCGGCGAACCCCTCCTGCAGCCCGTCTTCACCGGCGAACTGCTGCACCGCCTCAAGCACGAACTGGGCCTGCACACCGCCCTCGACACCTCCGGCTTCCTCGGCACGCGCGCCACCGACGCCCTGCTCCGCGACGTCGACCTCGTGCTCCTGGACATCAAGTCCTGGGACCGCGAGACGTACAAGAAGGTCACCGGACGCCCGCTGCGGCCCACTCTCGACTTCGCCCACCGCCTCGCCGACCTCGGCAAGGACGTCTGGGTGCGGTTCGTCCTCGTCCCCGGCCTGACCGACGACCCTCAGAACGTCGAGGGCGTCGCCCGCTTCGCCGCCTCGCTCGGCAACGTCTCGCGCGTCGACGTGCTGCCCTTCCACAAGCTGGGCGAGGCGAAATGGGACGCTCTCGGCAAGGACTTCACCCTGCACGACACCCCCTCGCCGACCCCGGGGCAGGTGGCCACGGCCAGGGAGATCTTCGCAGCTCAGGGGCTCACGGCCGTCTGACTGCCGCCGCGACGCCCCACGGACGTACCCTGGAGGCATGAGCACCGCCCCCGCCCCCGAACCGCACGATCCGAAGGAACCGGAGACCCCGAAGGGCTCCACGGCGCCGAAGAAGCCCAAGAGCGCCCTGGTCTTCGACGACCCTCTGTCGCAGCAGTCTTCGGACGACACGGACCGCGGGTGGGGCGAGCGGCCCGCGGGCGGCGGCGACAGCGCCGCTGACCTGGCGCGCTTCCTCGACGAGAAGCCGCCCCACCACCTCTGAGCCCGCGCTACTGCCCGATCGGCCCCGGACCTGAAACCGGACCCGGACCCGAGTCCGGACCCGAGTCCGGACCCGATCCCGTGCCCCGCTGCGCGATCAGGGCGTCGCGGATCTCCTTGAGAACCTCCAGCTCCGAGATCTCGATGACCTCCTGCGTGCCCTCCTTCTCGGCCTTCCGCGCGGCCTGCCTCGCCAGGTACTTGGCCATGGGCAGCACCATCAGGAAGTAGACGACGGCCGCGGTGATGACGAAGCTGAGGGTCGAGCTGAGGACCGTGCCCCACATGATCGGGATGCCGTCGATGACCTCCCCCGAGGCGGCGTCCGTCTTGCACGGGGACTTGAGGCACGAGCTGTAGTGGTCGAGATCCTTCGTACCGAAGGCACCGACCAGCGGGTTGATGACACCCTTGACGACGGAGTTCACGACGTTCGTGAACGCGGCGCCGATGACCACCGCGACCGCCAGGTCGATGACATTGCCGCGCATCAGGAAGGCTTTGAAGCCGTCCCAGAGACCCGGTTCGTTCTTCTCGCTCACCACGAGGCCTTTCGTTGCAAGTGCAGTTCGTGAAGCAGACAGCTTCGCAAACTACGTCAGGGCCTGGCAGGACTGTCCAATTGGGTGCCACGAATGAGCGACTTGACAGGATGTCAGTGCAGTTGCACATGTCGTGAATCAGCACAGTGTCACCGCCAGTCGCATGCTGGCGCCGGCTCCGGCGAGCCGTGCCGCCGTCGACCGCGGCACGGAGAGCACGACCAACGCCCCGACCTCGGCGGCGCTCGCGGCCGCGCCCTCCGGAGGAGGCTCGGGCACCTCGGCCACCCTGGCGCCGGCAGCCATCACCCGCGACGTCGAGCCATCGGCGCCGACGACATCGACACGGTCGCCCCGGTGCAGCAGGCGCACCGTCTCCGCGTCCGCGATCCGCACCGGCGCCGTCACCAGGGCCCGGGAGCCCGTGCCCTCACGCTCCCGCGAGGGCGCGGCAGCGGCGGCCGGATGCTCACGCGGCCCCACCCGTTCGGAATCCCGCACCCGCTCTGCATCCCGCGGCCCCGCAGCCACGAGCGCCGCCGCGGTCACCGCGAGCCCCACGGCCATCGCCCGCCGTCTGTGCCGCAGCAGCCTTCGCAGCCGGTGCCGTACTTCGCCCCCACCTCGGACGCGCACGGGGGCGAAGTGCGGCACGGGACACAGCGGGGGAGGGGGAGGGGAAGAGATGTCTGAGGGAGCATGCGCCACGTCGGCCACCGCCTGCGGAGAGTCGAGAGAGCTGAGGATCTTGCCTTCCGCTCTCACGATGCAGGCCCGCGCCGAATCCCGCTGAGCCCCGTGCACTACTCGCCAGTTGTGGACAACTCCCTCACCCGAAGGGGGAGTTCCAGCCTCACATGCGTTCCTGACACCTCACGGCAGCCGAATCCCCGGCTCCATCCCACCCAGCGCCTCCGCACAAGCACAGTCCCGCCCGTCCTCCGCAGGCAGTCCCGCCACCGCGTCGAACAGCACCGTCCGCAGCCGGTCCACATTCGCCGCGAACACCTGCAGCACCTCTTCGTGCGAGACGCCCTCGCCGCTTTCCGCGCCCGCGTCCAGGTCCGTGACCAGCGTCAACGACGTGTAGCAGAGTTCCAGTTCACGGGCGAGCACAGCCTCGGGGTGCCCGGTCATGCCCACCACCGACCAGCCCTGCGCCGCGTGCCAGAGCGATTCGGCCCGGGTCGAGAACCGCGGTCCCTCGATCACCACAAGGGTTCCGCCGTCCACCGGCTCCCACTCCCGCCCGCATGCCGCCTTCAGCGCGGCGCCACGGCCCACGGGGCAGTAGGGATCGGCCAGCGACACGTGCACGACGTTCGGGACGCTCCCGTCCGGCAGCGGCACCCCGTCGAAATACGTCTGCGTACGCGTCTTGGTGCGGTCCACGAGCTGATCGGGCACCAGCAGCGTCCCGGGCCCGAACTCGGTCCGCAGTCCGCCCACCGCACACGGGCCGAGCACCTGCCGTACGCCCACGGAGCGCAACGCCCAGAGATTGGCGCGGTAGTTGATGCGATGCGGCGGCAGATGGTGTCCGCGGCCGTGCCGGGGCAGGAACGCGACCCGCCGCCCGGCGATGTCACCGATGAAGAGGGAGTCGCTCGGAGCTCCGTAGGGAGTGTCGACCTGGAGCTCGGTCACGTTGTCGAGGAAGGAGTAGAAGCCGGATCCGCCGATGACACCGATCTCGGCCCGCATCGCGTTCGCCGTGTTCGCGGTACTCGCGTTCGCCGTATTCACCATGTCCAGCACAGTAGCCGGGCCCAAAAACGCCGAAGTCCCCGCCGTCGAAGGACGGCGAGGACCTGGAAGAAAGATGTGCGCGGCGCTCTGCCCGGAGGCTAGGCGGCCGACGAGCTCGAAGAGCTGGATGAACCGGCCGACGAACCCGACGAGGAGCCGGAGGACTTCGAGTCCGACTTCGAGGAGGACGACGAAGCGCTCGCCGAGGACTTGGAGTCCGAGCCCGAGGAGTCCGACGACTTGGAGTCCGAGGACTTCGACGCGGACGCCGGGGACGGCGTGCTGCTCGACGACGAGCCGCGGCTGTCGTTGCGGTAGAAGCCGGAGCCCTTGAAGACGATGCCGACCGCAGAGAACACCTTCTTGAGGCGTCCGTCACAGCTGGGGCACACGGTCAGGGCGTCATCGGTGAACTTCTGCACCGCCTCGAGGCCCTCGCCGCATTCGGTGCACTGGTACTGGTACGTCGGCACTTGCTTCCTCCTGGCACTCTCACTCGATGAGTGCTAACGACGGTCCATAGTGACCTATTCCGCGAGATCAGTCCACCGTGACCGGCTCGCGGTGACCCACGCCACGTGCGACGGTGCGCCCGGCGGACCGCGGCACGAGCCGCGAGCGCAGGGTCACGAGCACCGTGAGCGCAAGGGCCGTACCGCCGAGCGGCACCAGGAATCCGGCGCCGTCCCAGAAGCGGTCCTCCAGCTGTCCGGCGACCGTGACGGCGGCCGCCTGGCCGAGCGCGACCGCGCCGGTGAGCCAGGTGAACGCCTCGGTCCTGCCGGTCGGGTCCACGAGACGGTCCACCAGCGTGTAGCCGGTGATCAGCGCGGGTGCGATGCAGACGCCGACCAGGAGACCGAGCCCGGCGAGCAGCACCACGGAGTGCGCGGCCCACAGCCCGGAAGCCATCAGGGTCAGCGCCGAGTACCCGACGAGGAGGCGCCGTTGCGGGGCGATCTTCCAGACGATGGCGCCGCAGATGAGACCGGAGAGCATGTTGCCCGCCGCGAAGGTGCCGTACAGGACGCCGTTCAGACCGGGTTCGCCGATGGACTCGGTGAAGGCGGCCAGCGAGACCTGCATGCCGCCGAAGACGGCGCCGATGCCCAGGAAGGTCGCGATAAGGACCCGCACACCGGGGATCCGCAGTGCCGAGACGTGCTCCACGCGCGCGTGCTCGTCGCGGGAGGCGGGCTTGGGCTGGGTGCTCTTCTGCGCGGCGAACAGCAGGCCGCCCACCAGCGTGAGTCCGGCCTCCGTGAAGAGTCCGGCCGCCGGGTCGATGGTCGTGCACAGCGCGGTCGCGAAGAGCGGGCCGAGGACGAACGTCAGCTCGTCCGTGACCGATTCGAAGGCGGCCGCCGTGCCCGCAAGCGGGGAGTCCTGGAGCTTGACGCCCCAGCGGGCCCGCACCATGGGGCTGATCTGCGGCTGCGAGGCGCCGGTGGGCACCGCGGCCACGAAGAGCGCCCACAAGGGGGCGTCGGAGAGCGCGAGCATCGTCAGGGCGAGCACCGACACCGTGTGGACGAGCACGCCCGGCACGAGGACGGCCCGCTGGCCGAACCGGTCGGCGAGCTTGCCGCCGAAGGGGGCGAACACCGCCATGGAGACACCGGTGACGGCCGATACGGCGCCCGCGACGCCGTACGAGCCGGTGGTGTGCTGCACAAGGAGGACGATGGAGATGGTCAGCATCGCGAAGGGCTGTCGCGCCGCGAAGCCGGGCAGGAGAAACGTCCAGGCGCCGCGGGTGCGCAGCAGCTGTCCGTATCCCGGGCGGGAGGTGACCGTGGATGCCACGGCCCGTGCCTTTCTGCCGCCTGGTAGCGCGGCCCCAATTCAGGGGGACGGCGCCGAGAGCTGTCCTCTTGCGCGGAACTGCGGTAGATGCCGGTTGCCCACTGCGAGGACACGCGGCCGCCATACGGTCGGCGCCAGCTCTGCTTCAGACAGAGTTGGTTCGATCAGTTGTTACAGAAGAAGTCTGCGTTCATCGTACAGGGAATGTGGCCCCTGAGGCCTGTGAATGCAGAGATTGAGGCGCCCATCACCTGCGATTGCCCTTCCTCTCCGGCTCCTGACCAGTGGTTCCCAGCCATCCGGCCAGCTTTCCGCCCTGTCCGACTGCCCGCAGCCGTCGCTCAGCGGCGTCCCGCACCGGGTCGGTCGCGACCACCAGGAGTTCGTCCCCGCGCTGCAGCACGGTCGTGGGCTGCGGAACGAACGATTCGCCGTTGCGAACGACGAGCGTGACCGCGGCCCCCGCGGGCATCCGCAGCTCGCCCACCTCGACGCCGTGCATCCGCGATCCCTTCGGGATCGCCACCGAGAGCAGATGTCCGCGAAGCCGCTCCAGGGGTGCCGACTCGACGCCCAGGTCGGCGGCGCCCGAAGAGTCGCCCAGGCGCAGCTTCTTGGCCAGCCACGGCAGCGTAGGACCCTGGATGAGGGTGTAGACGACGACCAGGACGAAGACGATGTTGAAGATCCGCTGGCTGTCGTCGACGCCGTTCACCATCGGAATCGTGGCCAGGATGATGGGCACGGCTCCGCGCAGGCCTGCCCAGGACATCAGGGCCTTCTCCTGCCAGGGCATGCGGAACGGCAGCAGGCTGGCGATGACCCCCAGAGGCCTTGCCACCATGGTCAGGATCAAGCCGATGATGATCGCGGGCCAGGTGTCGTCGAGCAGGTCGTGCGGGGTGACCAGGAGGCCGAGCAGGACGAACATGCCGATCTGCGCGATCCAGCCGAGCCCTTCGGCGAAGCCCCGGGTGGCGGGCCAGTGAGGCAGTTTGGCGTTGCCGAGGGCCATCGAGGCGAGGTAGACGGCGAGGAATCCACTGCCGTGCGCCATGGCTCCTGCCGCGTAGGCGGCGACCGCGATGGCCATCACGGCGATGGGGTAGAGGCCGGACGCGGGCAGCGCCACGTGCCGCAGGCCGTAGGCGCCGAGCCAGCCCACCGCGATGCCGATCGCGGCACCGATCGCCAGCTCCAGGGCGATCTCGGCGAGCAGGACGTACCAGTGCTCCACGGGTCCTGCCGTGGAGAAGGCCACGACCAGGATCACCACAGGAGCGTCGTTGAACCCCGATTCCGCTTCCAGGATGCCCGTCACACGTGAGGGCAGCGGCACCTTCCGCAGCACGGAGAAGACCGCCGCCGCGTCCGTGGAGGAGACCACGGCGCCGATGATGAGCGCCTGCCGCCACTCGAGGCCGACCAGGTAATGGGCACCGGCGGCCGTCACGCCGACGCTCACCGCGATGCCGGCGAGCGACAGGACGGCGGCCGCGGGCAGCGCGGGTTTGATCTCTTTCCACTTCGTGCCGAGGCCGCCCTCGGCCAGGATCACGACGAGCGCCGCATAGCCGATGACCTGCGTCATCTCCGCGTTGTTGAACGTGACGTTGCCGAGGCCGTCCTGGCCCATGGCAATGCCGATGCCGAGGTAGAGCAGCAGGCTGGGGAGCCCGCTGCGCGACGAGATGCGGACCGCCGCGACCGCGACGAGCAGGACGAGCGAGCAGACGAGCAGAAGCTGGTTGAGGTGGTGGACAGTCAGGGGCCGTTCCTTCCTCCGCGTGTGCCAAGTACTTCGTTACCTTACCTAATTGTTAACGCTTCCTTGACGCCTTCGAACGCCCATACGATAAGTCGAGATGTAGGTTCCTGACTCCGCGTCCGGGGCCGCAGTGCCCTGCGCCTATGGTTGCTCCAGCGCTCCCACCACCGCCCAGCCAGCCCTGCCGCTCGCGTAAGGACAGCAAGGACAGCGATGCCGTCGAATACCACCGCCTCTTCCGGTCATAAGTCCGGCAAGAAGAAGGGGCGCCGAGCCCGCCTCATCGTGATCGTCCTGGTCCTGGCCATCGTGGCGGGCATCGGTTACGGCGCCTACTGGAGCGTCAGTACGGTGCGAGCCTCCTTCCCGCAGACGAAGGGGACGATCAAACTCGACGGTCTCTCCGGTCCCGTCGACGTGAAGCGTGACGGCAACGGCATCCCGCAGATCTACGCCGAGTCCGACGCCGATCTGTTCATGGCCCAGGGCTTCGTCCAGGCGCAGGACCGCTTCTGGGAGATGGACGTCCGCCGTCATACGACCTCCGGTCGCCTCTCCGAGATGTTCGGAAAGAGTCAGGTAAAGACTGATGAATTCCTGCGGACGCTCGGTTGGCACCGCGTGGCGCAGAAGGAGTACGACTCCAAGCTCTCGCCCGCGACGAAGAAGTACCTCCAGGCGTACTCCAAGGGAGTCAACGCCTACTTGAAGGACAAGGGCGGCAAGGACATCTCCTTGGAGTACGCCGCCCTTGGCTTCACCAACGACTACGCGCCCCAGAAGTGGACCCCCGTCGACTCCGTGGCGTGGCTCAAGGCCATGGCCTGGGACCTGCGCGGCAACATGCAGGACGAGATCGACCGCTCGTTGATGACCAGCCGCCTGGGCCCGTCCCAGATCAAGGACCTGTACCCGGAGTACCCGTACGACCGGAACAAGCCGATCGTCCAGGAGGGCGCCTACAACAGCGTCACCAAGGAGTACGAGGGCAAGGGCAGCGCGGGCAGTCAGTCGCAGTCACAGACCGGCGGCGCCGCCGGCACGGGCCTTGCGGGCAACACCCAGGCGCCCGGCGGACTGCAGTCACAGCTTTCGGGTATCTCCGACGTCCTGGACAGCGTCCCGGACGCGGGCCTCGGCCCGAACGGCAACGGCATCGGCTCCAATTCCTGGGTGGTCTCCGGCGACCACACGATCACCGGGAAACCCCTGCTCGCCAACGATCCGCACCTGTCACCGCAGCTGCCCTCCACCTGGTACCAGATGGGCCTGCACTGCCGGACGGTCTCCAAGGACTGCCAGTACGACGTCTCCGGCTACACCTTCGCCGGGATGCCCGGCGTGGTCATCGGCCACAACCAGGACATCGCCTGGGGCATGACGAACCTCGGCGCCGACGTCACCGACCTCTACCTCGAGAAGTTCGAGGGCGACGGCTACGAGTACGACGACAAGGTGCTGCCCTTCAAGTCCCGCGTGGAGACCATCAAGGTCGCGGGCGGCAAATCCAAGAAGATCACCGTCCGGGAGACCGGTAACGGGCCTCTGCTGTCCGACCGTGACACCGAACTGGGGAAGGTCGGCAAGAAGGCCACGGTCGACAGCGCCGCCCCCGACCGGGGCGACGGCTACGGAGTCTCGCTGCGCTGGACCGCGCTGAAGCCGGGCAAGTCGATGGACGCCGTCTTCGAGCTGAACAAGGCGAAGAACTTCCCGCAATTCCGCAAGGCGGCCTCTTCTTTTGAAGTGCCCTCGCAGAACCTGATCTACGCGGACACCAAGGGCCACATCGGCTACCAGGCACCCGGCAAGATCCCGGTACGCGGCAAGGGCGACGGCGCGCTGCCAGCGCCCGGCTGGGACTCCGACTACCGCTGGACGGGATACATCCCGCAGTCCGCGCTGCCCTACGAGTACGACCCGAAGCGCGGCTACATCGTGACCGCGAACCAGGCCGTCGTCGGCAAGGACTACCCGTACAAGCTCACGTCGGACTGGGGCTACGGGGCGCGCAGCCAGCGCATCACCGATCTGATCCAGTCGAAGATCAAGAACGGTGGGAAGGTCTCCACCGAGGACATGCGCACGATGCAGATGGACAACAGCAGCGAGATCGCCAAGGTGCTCGTGCCCAAGCTGTTGAAGATCGACGTCAAGGACAGCTACGTCCGTGAGGCGCAGAAGCTCCTCGAGGGCTGGGACTACACCCAGGACCCCGACTCGGCTGCCGCCGCGTACTTCAACTCGGTCTGGCGCAACATCCTCAAGCTCTCCATCGGCAACAAGCTGCCCAAGGAGCTGCGGGTCAAGGGCCAGTGCCTGAACGTCGATCCCGCCGGGAACACGGGCCCCGCCGACGAGGCGGAGCCGGTGCGCGAGTGCGGCCAGCGGGACGCGGAATCCGCGCAGCCCGACGGCGGCGACCGCTACTACGAAGTGATCCGGTCGATCCTCGACGACGAGAAGAACGACTGGTGGAAGTCGCCCAAGACCCGCACGGACGCCGAGACCAAGACCCGCGACCAGCTGTTCGGCCGGGCCCTCGAGGACGCGCGCTGGGACCTGACGGCCAAGCTCGGCAAGGACGTCGACACCTGGAGCTGGGGCCGCCTGCACCGGCTGACCCTGAAGAACCAGACCCTGGGCGTCGAAGGCCCCGGCTGGCTCCAGTTCATGCTCAACCGCGGCCCGTTCAAGCTGGGCGGCGGCGAGGCGGCGGTCAACGCCACCGGCTGGAACGCGGCGGGCGGCTACGGCGTGCAGTGGGTGCCGTCGATGCGCATGGTGGTGAACCTCGACGACCTCGACAAGTCGAAGTGGATCAACCTCACCGGTGCTTCGGGGCACGCCTACAGCGCGCACTACACCGACCAGACCAGCAAATGGGTCAAGGGTGAGCTGCTGCCGTGGTCCTTCTCCGAGAAGGCCGTGAAGGGCAGCACGAACGACTCCCTGGTGCTGCGGCCCTGAGCAGCCGCACGGAACAGTGAAAGGGCCCGCCACGCGCGCGGGGGGGGCCCTTTCACGTACGGAGGGGGTCAGCGGAAGCGGCGTACTCCCGAGGGGGTGACGACGGCGTGCACCGGCCTGTCGTGCGCCTCCTGGGGGACGCGGGCGACGACCTCCGTGTCGTACAGGAGCACCACCAGGGCGGGATCGGCCTTGGCACGCCCGAGCCGGTCGAGCACCCTGTCGTACGACCCGCCGCCGCGCCCGAGCCGCATCCCGCGCTCGTCCACGGCCAGACCCGGAAGCAGCACGGCGTCCGCCGCCACGACGGCATCGGGCCCGAGCCGCGCCCCCGAGGGCTCCAAGAGGTCCATCTTTCCCGGGTGTTGCACACGGGCCAGCGAGGCCCCGCCCTCATAGGCGGCCCAGTCCAGGTCGTTGTCCGCGAGGAGCACCGGCAGCAGGACCCGCGTCCCGCGCGCGTGGAGGGCGTCAAGGAGCGCGCGCGTCCCAGGTTCGCTCCCCACGGAGACGTACGCCGCGACCGTGCGCGCCCCGGCGAGCTCCGGCAGCTCCAGCGCGCGGTCGGCGAGAACCGCGGCGGACTTCTGCGCGTCATCCCTTGTCAACCGGCGTCTCACCGCGAGGAATTCTCCGCGCAACGTGCGCTTGGTTGGCTTGTCCGAGCCGGTTTCTTCCATGATGCGCTCACAAATCCTTCCAGGTGCGCTCATATGAGAACAAAATGTTCTCACCCACAGATTTCGCACATACTCACCGGTTATGGTTACGGACATGACTGAGTCTCACCCCCCAAGGATCAGCAAGGCTGTCATCCCCGCAGCAGGTCTGGGCACCCGGTTCCTGCCGGCCACCAAGGCCACTCCGAAGGAGATGCTGCCGGTCGTCGACAAGCCGGCGATTCAGTACGTGGTCGAGGAGGCCGCCTCCGCCGGCCTCGATGACGTCCTCATGATCACGGGCCGCAACAAGCGCCCCCTGGAGGACCACTTCGACCGCAACTACGAACTGGAGTCGGCCCTTCTCAAGAAGGGCGACGAGGCGAGACTCGCGAAGGTCCAGGAATCCAGCGACCTCGCGACCATGCACTACGTACGCCAGGGCGACCCCAAGGGACTCGGTCACGCCGTCCTGTGCGCTGCCCCGCACGTCGGCAACGAACCGTTCGCGGTGCTCCTGGGCGACGACCTCATCGACCCGCGCGACCCGCTCCTCGCCCGCATGGTCGAGGTCCAGGAGCGGCACGGCGGCAGCGTCATCGCCCTCATGGAGGTGGCCCCGGAGCAGATCCACCTCTACGGCTGCGCGGCCGTGGACGCCACGGACGAGGGCGACGTCGTCAAGGTGACAGGCCTGGTCGAGAAGCCCGACGCGGCGGACGCCCCCAGCAACTACGCGATCATCGGCCGGTACGTCCTCGACCCCCACGTCTTCGACATACTGCGCAAGACCGAGCCCGGCCGCGGCGGCGAGATCCAGCTCACCGACGCCCTCCAGCAGCTCGCCGTCGACGAGAAGGTCGGCGGCCCCGTGCACGGCGTCGTCTTCAAGGGCCGCCGCTATGACACCGGCGACCGCGGCGACTATCTGCGTGCCATTGTCAGACTCGCGTGCGAACGTGAAGACCTGGGCCCGGACTTCCAGGCCTGGCTTCGCAGTTACGTGTCCGAGGAGATGTAGCACTTTGAGCAGCAGCGCGACGACCGAAGTCACCGGCCAGGAACATGTCTGGTCGGTGAGCGAGCACCTGGACGACATCCTCGGATCCGTCCGCCCCCTGGAGCCCATCGAGCTCCAACTCCTCGATGCCCAGGGTTGCGTCCTCGTCGAGGACGTCACGGTGCCCGTCTCGCTGCCGCCCTTCGACAACAGCTCCATGGACGGTTACGCGGTCCGGGTCGCCGACATCGCGGGCGCGAGCGAGGAGTTCCCCGCCGTCCTGACGGTCATCGGCGACGTGGCCGCGGGCCAGGGCGAGCAGCCCACCGTCGGCGCGGGCCAGGCCGCCCGCATCATGACCGGCGCCCCGCTGCCGCCCGGCGCCGAGGCCGTCGTCCCCGTGGAGTGGACCGACGGAGGCCTCGGCGAAGGCCCCGTCTCCGGGATGCGCGCGCACAGCGCCGCCCCTGACGGAGCCTCCGGAGAGGTCCGCGTGCACCGCCCCGCCGAGGCACGCGCACACGTGCGGGCGCGTGGCAGCGACGTACAGGCCGGCGACCGCGCGCTGACGGCGGGCACGGTCCTCGGCGCCCCACAGATCGGCCTGCTCGCCGCGATCGGCCGCGGCACGGTCAAGGTGCGCCCGCGCCCCCGCGTGGTCGTCATGTCCACCGGCAGCGAACTGATCCAGCCCGGCGAAGAGTTGGCGAAGGGCCAGATCTTCGACTCCAACAGCTTCGCCCTCACCGCCGCGGCCCGCGAGGCCGGAGCGATCGCCTACCGCGTGGGCGCGGTCGCCGACGACGCCGAGACGCTGCGCTCCACCATCGAGGACCAGCTGATCCGCGCCGACCTCATCGTCACCACGGGCGGCGTCAGCGTCGGCGCGTACGACGTCGTGAAGGAAGCACTCTCCTCCGTGGGCGACGAAGACGAGGACGGCAGCGGCATCGAGTTCCGCAAGCTCGCCATGCAGCCGGGCAAGCCGCAGGGCTTCGGCTCCATCGGCCCCGACCACACCCCGCTGCTCGCGCTGCCGGGCAACCCGGTGTCGTCGTACGTCTCCTTCGAGCTCTTCGTACGTCCCGCGGTGCGCGCCCTGATGGGCCTCCCGGACGTCCACAGGGCCACGGCGCGTGCGGTGCTCAGCGCCGACAAGACGCTGACCTCGCCCGCCGGAAAGCGGCAGTTCCTGCGCGGGCAGTACGACGCCGATGCGGGCAGCGTGCGGCCCGTGGGCGGCGCGGGCTCCCACCTCGTCGCGGCCCTCGCGCACGCGGACGCGCTGATCGTCGTCCCGGAGGACACCACATCGGTGGAGCCGGGCGCCGACGTCGAAGTGGTCCTGCTCGGCTGAAAGGCGCGCCCGCGCGGTACGGTGTCGCGCACATAGGCCCCCTTGCGCCGCACCGCGGGAGGCCCGGACCGGGAGCGCCACAGCACATGACCGCGATTTCCCGGGGGGAGACCCCCGGACCCTCTGAGCACCAGAGACTGACGCACATCGATGAGGCGGGCGCCGCCCGCATGGTCGACGTATCCGCGAAGGACGTGACCGCGCGCATCGCCCGCGCCAGTGGCCGCGTCCTGGTCTCGCCCCGCGTGATCGAGCTGCTGCGCGGTGAGGGCGTCCCCAAGGGCGACGCCCTCGCCACCGCGCGGATCGCGGGCATCATGGGCGCCAAGCGCACGCCCGACCTGATCCCGCTCTGCCATCCGCTGGCCGTCTCCGGAGTGAAACTGGACCTCTCCGTGGCGGACGACGCCGTCGAGATCCTCGCCACGGTGAAGACGACGGACCGTACGGGCGTCGAGATGGAGGCCCTCACCGCGGTGACCGTGGCCGCCCTCACGGTGATCGACATGGTCAAGGCCGTCGACAAGGGCGCGGTCATCACGGACGTACGCGTCGAGGAGAAATCGGGCGGTAAGTCCGGGGACTGGAGCCGAGAAGGAGCCGGATCATGACGGCCTACCGCGCCCTCGTCGTCACGGCATCCAACCGCGCGTCCGCCGGCGTCTACGCCGACCGGGGCGGGCCGATCATCGCCGACGCGCTGTCCGCGCTCGGCTTTCAGGTCGAAGGCCCCCAGGTCGTCCCCGACGGCGAACCCGTCGAGCAGGCTCTGCGCGACGGAGCCGACGCCGGATACGACGTGATCCTCACCACAGGCGGCACCGGCATCTCGCCCACCGACCGCACCCCCGAAGCCACCCGCGCCGTCATCGACCACGAAGTTCCGGGCATCCCAGAGGCGATTCGCGCGTACGGCAGACAGAAGGTGCCCACGGCCGCGCTGTCCCGCGGTCTCGCCGGAGTCGCCGGGCGCACGCTGATCGTGAACCTGCCGGGCTCCACCGGCGGCGTACGGGACGGGATCGCCGTCCTGGAGCCCCTCCTCACGCACGCCATCGAGCAGCTCAGGGGCGGCGACCATCCCAGACCTCCAGGCGGTGCGAGCTGAACAGCCCTTCCTGGCCCGTCGAACTGACGGACGGCGATGTCGCCCTCCGCCCGATAAAGATGCGCGACCAGCGGCCGTGGCGTGAGGTCAACCGGCGCAACCGGGACTGGCTGCGCCCCTGGGAGGCGACGATCCCGCCGCCCACGCCCAGCGGCCCGATCGTGCACCGTCCGACGTACCGTCAGATGGTCAGGCACCTGCGCGCCGAGGCGCACGCCGGGCGCATGCTGCCTTTCGTGATCGAGTACCAGGGGCGTCTCGTCGGGCAGTTGACGGTCGCCGGGATCACCTGGGGATCGATGTGCTCGGGCCATGTCGGCTACTGGGTCGACCAGTCGGTCGCGGGCCGCGGCGTGATGCCGACCGCCGTCGCTCTCGCGGTCGACCATTGCTTCCGATCGGTCGGACTGCACCGTATCGAGGTCTGTATTCGCCCTGAGAACGGGCCGAGCCGCAGGGTCGTGGAGAAACTCGGATTCCGCGAGGAGGGGCTTCGTCCACGGTATCTCCACATCGATGGCGCCTGGCGGGACCATCTCGTCTTCGCGCTCACCGCGGAAGAGGTACCGGAAGGGTTGCTCCGGCGCTGGCACCAGGCACGACCTCGGAACACCGCGTAAATAGAATAAGTGTTTGAAATAAAGCGGTGATCGACCGTCTGAGGCCCGACTTGGTCCCTCTAGAGCATTAATTTCACGATCTCGGTGACCTGTTGATCGCATCAGTCACAAAAAAAGTTCGAGATATCAGCGAGATCGTGCGACACACCGGCTCAATTGGCAGATGGCCTCAAGCAAACCCCTCTACCGTGTGAGGCGTGAGCAGCAGCGGCCTCATCTACGCAGTCATCGTCGGGGCCTGGGCCGCCTACTTGGTGCCGATGTGGCTCCGTAGGCAGGACGAGCTCAATGAAGCCCGTCCGACGGAACGCTTCAGCACCGCCATCCGGCTCCTGTCCGGACGGGCGGGGATGGAGCGCCGATACGCCAAGGACCTGCAAGCGCGCTCGCCTGAAGAGGAGGAGTCGCGCGCCCCGGACAATGCCACCGGCTCGGTGGACGTCCGGGCCTTCGTCGCGCCCCCGCATCGACAGGATCGGCAGGGCGGGCAGGAAGAGCGGCCCGAGCCGCAGGGCAAGGCGCCGGTCAAACACCAGGCGCAGCAGCCCTCGGTGAGACCGCCCGCGCAGCAGTCTCCGTCGCGGTCCCAGGCGCAGCAGCCTCCGCAGCGGCCCCAGACACCACAGCCTTCACAGCGGTCTCAGGCACAGCCCGCGGCGAAGTCCCCGGCCAAGCGCTCCGTGCGGGCGCAGGTGAACACCCCGGCGCCTACTCCGGCGCCGACCGGCGCGCGGCCTCAGCAGTCGCCCGCCCAACGGGCCGCGTCGGCGGAAGCCGCCGCGCGCGCCCGGCGCTCGAAGGTGCTCGCGCGCCGTCGGCGTACGACGGTGATGCTGTTCGTCGCCTTCACGCTCGGCGCGGTCGTCGCCGCGGTGGGCGGGCTCGCGTTCCTCTGGGCGCCCGCCGCACCGGCCGCGCTCCTGAGCGCGTACATCGTGTACCTGCGAGGCCAGGAGCGGCGCCGCTTCACCTACACCATGGACCGGCGCCGGGCCGAGGTCGCGGCGCAGCGGCTGCGGGAACGTCAGCCGCGCAGGCGTGCGTCGGGTGGCGCGGAAGCCGTCGTCGACGACGCGGAGGAAGGACCTGCGCCCGAGACGGAGACCGGACTTTCCGCGCTCGCCGCCGACCGCCGCGCCCTGGTCGAGCAGACCGACCACGCGGAGTGGGTGGACCAGCAGCGTGAGCGGCAGCGCCGCCCCGGGCACGGCGACAGCTGGGACCCGGTGCCGGTGCCCCTGCCGACGTACGTGACCGCGCCGGTCGCCCCGCGGGCCACCGGTGACGTCGACTTGAGCGCACCCGACGCCTGGAGCTCGGCGCGGTCGAGCTCCGTGGGCCCCGCCGCCGATGAGGCGGGCGGCGAGGCGGACGGGAGCGAGTACGCCGGGGCCACCGAGGCCTCCGAGGCCACCGAGTACACGGGGGACGGCGAGGGCGCGGAAGGTGCCGACGGCGTGGACGGAGTCGACGGCCGCAGTGACGCGCGGCGGGCTGCTTCCGCACGCCGGGCGCGCGAGCGCGGACGTACGCCGCTCTTCGATCAGTACGACGACGGGGAGCGGCCGCGGGCCGCCAACGAGTGAGGCCTGACCAGGCTGGTGGCCAGGCATGTGACCAGGCAGGTCACCAGCCAGGAACGGATTTCCGAGCACCCGGATCGGGATGCTAGAGTTTCACTCGTTGCAAGGGCCTGTGGCGCAGTCTGGTAGCGCACCTCGTTCGCATCGAGGGGGTCTGGGGTTCAAATCCCCACAGGTCCACTGCACATGAGATCCCGTCCAGTTCATCGAACTGGGCGGGATCTTTGCGTGTGCCTCAGACGCGCGGCATGGGGAACTACAGCTGCTTCGCGAAGCAGCGGCTCAGGTCCTCGAAGCGGTAGTGACCGAACTTGGCGGGGGCCGGGGTGTAGCCGGTCGAGGTGTAGAGGGCTATGGCCTCCGGCTGCTTCGTGCCCGTCTCCAGGACCATGCGTATACGGCCCGCGCCCCTCGCGTCGTCCTCCAGGGCCGCCAGAATGCGGCGGGCCAGGCCGAGGCCGCGGGCCTCCGGGATGACGTACATGCGCTTGATCTCGGCGTCGCCGTCCGCGTAGCCCTCGTCGTTCTCCTCGTGGCCGCGCCAGCCGCCGGTGGCCAGCGGGGTGCCGTTCTCGTCGTAGGCGAGGAGGTAAAGGCCGAGCGGGGCGGCGAACATGGCCGGGTCGAGGGGTGTGACGTCGCCCTCATCGCCGTACCGCTCCGCGTACTCGAGCTGTACGCGGTCGTTGAGCTTGACCGCGTCGGGGTGGTCGAAAGGGGTGGGGCGCAGCTCGACGGAGGGCCGCTGCAAGGGTGACTGGATACTCATGCGAACCATCGTACTTCTATGCGGTGGAGTGCGGTCATCCATCAAGTGTGCCGGTATCGTTCCGGGATGCTCACCGTGACCAGTGTGAATGTAAATGGGCTGCGCGCCGCTGCCAAGAAGGGCTTCGTGGAGTGGCTCGCCGAGACCTCGGCCGACGTGCTCTGCCTCCAGGAGGTGCGGGCCGAGCCGCAGCAGTTGCCCGAGGAGGTACGGGACCCCGAGGGCTGGCACGTCACGCACGCGCCGGCCGCCGCCAAGGGGCGCGCGGGTGTCTCCCTCTATACGCGCCGTGAGCCGGACCGGGTGCAGATCGGGTTCGGGTCACAGGAGTTCGACGGCAGTGGGCGCTACGTCGAGGCCGATCTGCCCGGCGTCACGGTCGCCAGCCTCTACCTGCCCTCCGGCGAGGTCGGCACGGAGCGCCAGGACGAGAAGATCCGCTTCATGGGGGAGTTCCTCACGTACCTGAAGGGGCTCAAGAAGCGGGCCGCCGCCGAGGGGCGCCAGGTCGTGGTCTGCGGTGACTGGAACATCGCGCACCAGGAGGCCGACCTCAAGAACTGGAAGGGCAACAAGAAGAACTCGGGCTTCCTGCCCGAGGAGCGTGCCTGGCTCAGCGAGGTCTTCGAAGGGGATGCCGACGACGGGGGTGCCGGGTACGTCGACGTGGTGCGCGGGCTGCATCCCGACGTCGAGGGGCCCTACTCCTGGTGGTCCTACCGGGGGCGCGCCTTCGACAATGACACGGGATGGCGCATCGATTACCAGGTGACGACGCCGGGGCTCGCGGAGCGCGCGGTCAAGGGGTTCGTGGAGCGGGCGGCCAGTCATGAGGAGCGGTGGTCGGACCACGCGCCCGTCACGGTGGTCTACGACATGTGAGACCGCGCGGCGGCATGGTTTGTTGCGGGCACGTACCTGACAATGACTCAACTGTCCGCCGTGTGTGGGGGAGACTTCATGTCCGGGAAGTCGTTGTCGCTGTCGTCTCGTCGGGGTGTGTTGCTCGGGGCCCTGGGTGTCGGGCTCGGGGCGGGGCTGCCGTTGGCCGCCGCGTCGCCCGCCAGTGCCGGTTCCGGTGCCGGTGTTACGGGCGGGGTGCCGCGGCATACGCCGCCCGTGCTCCTCACGGAGCAGGCGACCCAGCGGATTCTCGTTCTCGATCCGCGGCGCAGGGTCTGGGACGAGGAGGCCGATTCGTCCGTCGTGCGGTGGGAGTTCTCGCCGATGAGGCACGAGGGGTACGAGGATCTCGATCCGGAGTACAGCTGGGTGTATCCGAGCGAGTCCAAGGTGCGCAGGCACAAGGGGCATACGTACGTTCTGACGACCGCGTCCTTCGGCTTCGTCGCCGTCGTCCACTATCCCTCGGGCAAGCGCTACTGGGGCGCGGCGATCGGCCCCGGCGACGACCTCTTCAACCCGCACAGCGCGGAGATCCTGCCTGACGGCAATGTCGCGGTGGCGTGCAGTACGGGGGCGGTGGTCCGACTGTATGCGGCGTCGCAGGGGCCGCGGGCCTCGCGGTACGCCGAGGTGGAGCTCAAGGGGGCGCACGGGCTGCACTGGGACGGTGCGCGTGAGGTGCTGTGGGCCATCGGTGACGATGAGTTGGTCACGTACGGGGTGGGTGGGTCGCGGGCCCGGCCCTCCTTGAGGCAGCTGTCCTCGGTCGGGCTTCCTGTCGGGACGCCGGGCAAGACGCCCGGGGGGCATGATCTTTTTCCTGTGGCCGGGCGGCGTGGGCGGCTCTGGGTGACGACCAACGCGTCCGTCTTTCAGTACGACATCGGCAGTGGGGCCTTCGTGCGGGACTTTGCGGGGCATGAGGAGATCGCCCGGAAGTCGGTGAAGGCCGTTGGTGATGATCCGCGGACGGGGCAGGTTGTCACCACCGTGCCGGAGGGTGGGCTTGAGGAGACGTGGTGGACGCGGAAGGTGAGTGTTCATCTGCCGCGGGGGGAGTACGAGTTGGTTGGTGGCGGGATCTATAAGGCTCGGTGGTTCTTGCCGCGGTAGGGGGGCGGCAGGGGGGAGGTTTCGCCTCCGGCGGGGTTTCCCCCACCCCGCCCCTTCCCGAAAACCCGCTCGGCGCGGGGGCCTTGTGCGTGCCGTCATCACCGGCTTCGCCGAGTTCGTCCTCAAACGCCGGACGGGCTGAAAAACCAAACGCCGGACGGGCTGGTACCGCTACTGCTCTTCCGGCTTCTCTGCAGCCAAGCGGCGGTCCAAGGCCATCGACAGTTCCGCTTCCACCACGCTCTTCGCCAGTGGGCGCAGGCGGTCGATGCTTACGTTGCCTGCTTCGGGCGGGGTGTGGGTGCGGATTATGGTGATGAACAACTCCGCCAGCGCGTCCGCGTGTTCACGTACGCGTTGGCCCGCCTCCAGGACCGCCGCCAGGGGGATGCCCTCGCGGACCAGTGCCGATGAGACGTCCAGGAGGCGGCGGCTCACGTGGACGATTTCTTCGCCGTCCGTGCCGAGGTAGCCGAGGTCCAGGGCCGCGGCGAGGTTCTCGGGGGTGACCTCGCCCGCGAAGTGGTCGGCCAGTTGCTCGGGGGTGAGGCGGACCGGGGTCTCCTCGGTGGGTTCGCCGATGCCCAGGAGCTCGCCGACGTCGCGGCCGTTCTCGAAGGCCTCCGCGAGTTCCGCGATGCCGCTCAGGGTGTGGCCGCGTTCCAGGAGGGCGGCGATCGTGCGCAGCCTGGCCAGGTGGTGGTCGTCGTACCAGGCGATACGGCCCTCGCGGCGGGGCGGCGGGATCAGGCCGCGCTCACGGTAGAAGCGCACGGTGCGCACCGTGATGCCGGCCGCCTTGGCCAGCTCCTCCATGCGGTACTCGCGTGTCTCTGCCACGGCAGCAGCCTATGTGCTGCCGGATCCTGCGCGTCGTGTGCGTGTTCTACCGGCGGTAACTCGGGGCGCCAGACCCCTACCCATCAGTAGGCAGGTGTTCTACTCTCCCAATTGCGCCAGTGGACACTGGCAGAGTCGTGAGGCAGTTCGGGAGGCGGCGGCATGGCCGAGGATGAGGATGGGCGCCGACAGAAGCGCGGGCCGGGGAGCGAGCGCGAGCATGTGCGGGTAGCGGTGATCGGGTCCGGGTTCGGTGGGCTCGGTGCCGCGGTCCGGCTGCGCCGCGAGGGCGTCACCGACTTCGTCGTCCTTGAGCGGGCCGGCGCGGTGGGCGGCACCTGGCGGGACAACAGCTATCCGGGCTGCGCCTGTGACGTGCCCTCGCATCTGTACTCGTTCTCCTTCGCGCCCAACCCCGACTGGCCGCGCACCTTCTCGGGTCAGGAGAAGATCCACGAGTACCTGGAGCAGGTCGCCGACACCTTCCGGCTTCGCCCGCACATCCGCCTCAACACCGAGGTGAAGCAGATGCGCTGGGACGCGGACAAGCTGTGGTGGGAGGTCGAGACCGGCAACGGCACCACCCTCACCGCCGACGTCGTCGTCTCCGCCACCGGGCCGCTCTCCGACCCCAAGCTGCCGGACATCCCGGGCCTCGACACCTTCGAGGGCGAGGTCTTCCACTCCGCGCGCTGGAACCACGACTACGACCTGCGCGGCAAGCGCGTCGCGATGATCGGCACCGGCGCCTCCGCCATCCAGATCGTGCCCGCCATCCAGCGCGAGGTCGGCAAGCTCACGCTCTTCCAGCGCACCCCGCCGTGGGTCCTTCCGCGCATGGACCGCGCCATCAGCAAGGCCGAGCGCTGGCTGCACCGCCAGCTGCCGTTCACCACGCAGGCCCGGCGCGGAATTCTGTGGGGCATACGGGAGTTGCAGGTCCAGGCGTTCACCAAGCGGCCGAACGAGCTCGGCGCGGTGGAGCAGATCGGCAAGCGGAACATCGCCCGCGCCGTCAAGGACCCGGCCCTTCGGGCCAAGCTGACACCGTCGTACCGCATCGGCTGCAAGCGGATCCTGCTCTCCAACACCTATTACCCGGCGCTCGCGCAGCCCAATGTGGACGTCGTCGCCAGCGGGCTCAGCGAGGTGCGCGGCAACACCGTCGTCGCCTCTGACGGCACCGAGACCGAGGTCGACGCGATCATCTTCGGTACGGGATTCCATGTGACGGACATGCCGATCGCCGACCGCGTGGTGGGCCCCGACGGCGGGACGCTGATGGAGTCCTGGAAGGACGGGATGAAGTCGCTGCGCGGCGCGACCGCGGCAGGATTCCCCAACTTCATGACGGTCATCGGCCCGAACACCGGTCTCGGCAACTCCTCGATGATCCTGATGATCGAGGCTCAGTTGAACTATCTCGCCGATTACGTACGGCAGCTGGACGTACTCGGCGGCCGGGCGGCGCTCGCCGTGCGGAACAGTGCCGTGCACGCCTGGAACGACAAGGTCCAGGAGCGTATGAAGCGCACCGTGTGGAACACCGGTGGCTGCAACAGCTGGTACCTCGACGAGAACGGCGTGAACACGACGATCTGGCCGGGCACGACGACCGAGTTCCGCAACGCCACGCGGCGGGTGGATCTCGCCGAGTACGAGGTGGTGCGGCCGCCGAAGGTGAACGCGGACGCGGTGTCGCCGCCGAAGTCGCGTAAGACGAAGAAGGTCGAGGCAGGGGCATGAGCAGGCTGACGCATGTGACGAGCGGGCCCTTCGCGCCGCCTGCCGCGACGCGGGAACTGACCGTCGTGTCGGCGGACGGCGCGCGGCTGCACGCCGAGGTGCACGGTCCCGACGGTGCGCCCGCGATCGTGCTGGCGCACGGGTGGACGTGCTCGACCGCCTTCTGGGCGGCGCAGATACGGGACCTCGCCGTCGATCACCGGGTGATCGCGTACGACCAGCGGGGGCACGGGCGCAGTGTCGCGCCGGACGGCGTCGAGGGCTACAGCACCACTGCCCTCGCCGACGACCTGGAGGCGGTGCTCGCGGCGACGCTCGAACCCGGGGAGCAGGCCGTGCTCGCCGGGCACTCGATGGGCGGCATGACGATCATGGCCGCCAGCACGCGGCCCGTCTTCCGGGAGCATGCGGCGGCGGTTCTGCTGTGCAGCACGGGCAGTTCGCGGCTCGTCGCCGAGTCGCTCGTGGTGCCGATGCGGGCCGGGCGGCTGCGCACGCGGATCACGCGGTCGGTCCTCGGCGCGAAGGCGCCCCTTGGTCCCGTGACGCCGTTGGCCCGCAAGATCCTCAAGTACGCGACGATGGGGCCGGGTTCGGCCCCGGACCGGGTCGACGTGTGCGCGCACATCGTGCACGGGTGCCCCAGGGTGGTGCGCTACCGCTGGTCGCACGTGCTCGACGAGATCGAACTCGACGCGGGCGTACTGGAGTTGAATGTGCCGACCGCGGTCATCGCGGGCACGGTCGACCGGATGACACCCGTCACGCACGCGCGGCGCTTGGCCGGGATGCTGCCGGACTCCCTCGGTCTCACCGAGCTGCCGGGGCTCGGCCACATGACGCCGGTCGAGGCGCCGGAGGCGGTCACGGGCGGGATCAGGGATCTCGTGCAGAGGTACGTACGGGTGGACGGTCAGCAGGTTCACGGTCTTGAGGGTCTTGAGGGTCTTGAGGGGAGCAGCGCATGAGCAAGGTCAGCCTGGAGGGTCAGGTCGCGGTCGTCACCGGGGCGGCGCGGGGCGTGGGGGAGTTGCTCGCGCGGAAGTTGTCGGCGCGGGGTGCGAAGGTCGCGCTCGTCGGCCTCGAACCGGACGAGTTGAAGCAGGTGGCGGGGCGGCTGCACACCGAGGCCGAGGCCTGGCACGCGGATGTGACGGACCATGTCGCGATGGCCCGGGTCGCCCAGGAGGTCAAGGAGCGGTTCGGGAAGGTCGACATCGTCGTCGCCAACGCGGGTGTCGCCAACGGCGGTCCGTTCGTCGAGTCCGACCCCGAGGCGTGGCGCCGTGTGATCGAGGTCAACCTCATCGGCAGCGCGGTGACGGGGCGGGCGTTCCTCCCCGTCCTGATGGAGAGCCGGGGCTATCTGCTGCAGATCGCCTCGCTTGCGGCGATCACGCCGGCGCCGATGATGACGGCGTACTGCGCGTCGAAGTCGGGCGTCGAGGCGTACGCGCACTGTCTGCGGGCCGAGGTCGGCTACAAGGGCGTCAAGGTGGGCGTCGGTTACCTGTCCTGGACGGACACGGACATGGTGCGGGGTGCCGATCAGGACGACGTGATGCGGGAGTTGCGGCAGCGGTTGCCGTGGCCGGCCAACAAGACGTACCCGCTGGGTCCGGCCGTCGACCGGATCGTCGCCGGTATCGAGCGGCGCTCCAGCCATGTGTACGCGCAGTGGTGGCTGCGGGGGATGCAGGGCATCCGGGGATACCTGCCGGGGGTCATCGGCTCGGTGGGCCAGCGCGAGATGCGGCGGTTCGAACCCCGGCTCGGGTCGGTCTCCACGGGGCTCGTGGGGGCGGGGGGCTCCGCCGATGAACAGGTGCGTAGTGGGCGGTAGTTGATTTCGTGCGGCCTGCCCCGCCCCGGCGGTGGGGTGGGCCTTCGCTTCACCGCGGGTGGGGCTGCGCCCGGGTGCGGCGCCGGGGGGGGCGGTCCTGTCCCGCCGGGTGGGCCTCCGCTTCACCGTGGGGTGGGGCCCGGCTGTGGCGCCGCGGGGGGCGATCCTGTTCCACCGCTTCGCGGCGGATCACTCCCACCCGCCCACCCGTTACCCGGCGTTGGATCACCCCCCCCAATTACCTCCCGGGGCAATCGGGTGGGCGGGTGGGCAAACCCGCCGCGAAGCGGCGGGAAAGGAAAGCCCCCACCGGCCGCTAGGCGAACACGGACCGCCCGCAGCGGCGAGGCCAAACACCCCCACGCCGCCCGCAGCCGCGAGGCTGAACACCCCCGCCGCCCCAAAGAGATAAGGCCCACCCGGCGTCCCGGGGGGCCTCATCTGGTCAAGCTCAGCGCAGCGTCAGGCGTCGTAGTCCTGGTTGAACTTGTCCTGCTGCTCCTGCGCGGACCGCTTGCCCTCGTCAGGGGTCCGGGAAGAGCGCTCGCTCGCTTCCTCCTGGCCCTGCCGGCCACGCTCCTGCATGTCGTCGCGGCCCTGCTGGCCGCGCTCGCTCGCCTCGTCCTTGGCGCCGCCCATCGCCTTCTTGGCGCGGTCCTGCAGCTCGCCTGACTTGTCCTGGAACTGGTCCTTGATGCCCATGCTTGTTCACTCCTAGAGGGTGAGGTTGGAGGGGCCTCGACCAGACTTACATGGGGATACTTACCTCGCATTTCGATCATTGACGGGCAGTAACGGACGGCGAGAAGCCCTGCTAATCGCCGCGCGGCGGAAGCTTCGGCCGCCGCCGGTCCGGTACGTCCCCGAGCCCCGGCGGCGTCGCCGCAGGATGGCTTTCCAGGAGGTCGAGCGCCACCCGCACCGCGTCGTCGAGCTGTGCGTGCCGCCCCTCCGCCCAGTCCAGGGGTGTCCGGAGTACTTCCAGGTCCGGCGTCACGCCGTGGTTCTCCACGGACCAGCCGTACTCGTCGAACCAGCCCGCGTTCATCGGCACCGTGATGACCGTCCCGTCCCCGAGGACGTGCCGCCCGGTCATCCCCACCACTCCGCCCCACGTGCGCAGGCCCACCACTGGGCCGAGGCCGAGCAGCTTGAAGGCCGCGGTGATCATGTCGCCGTCCGACGACGTCGCCTCGTCGGCCAGGGCCACCACGGGCCCGCGTGGTGCGTTCGACGCGTACGAGACCGGCTGGGCGTTGCGCGTCAGGTCCCAGCCCAGGATCTTCCGCGTCAGCTTCTCCACCACCAGCTCGCTGATGTGGCCGCCCGCGTTGCCGCGCACGTCCACGATCAGGGCCGGACGCGAGACCTCCAGGCGCAGGTCGCGGTTGAACTGCGCCCAGCCCGAACCGCCCATGTCGGGGATGTGCAGGTAGCCGCACTTTCCCTCGCTCAACTCCCGTACGACCTCGCGTCGTTTGGCCACCCAGTCCTGGTAGCGCAGGGGGCGTTCATTGATGAGGGGGACGATCGCCACCCTCCTCGGCCTGCCCTCCGCCTCCGCCGCCTCGAACGTCAGCTCCACCGTCGTGCCGCCTGCCGCCGCGAGCAGGGGGAAGGGGCCCGTCACCGGGTCCACCGGGCGGCCGTCGATGTGCGTGAGGACCGCGCCCTCGCGGATGCCCGCGCCCGCGAGCGGTGAGCGCGCCTTGGAGTCGGACGAGTCGCCGGGCAGGATCCGTTTGATCATCCAACTGTTGTCCCGGCAGACCAGGTTGGCGCCGAGGAGGCCCATCGCCCGCTGGTAGTGCGGTGGCCCTTCGTTGCGGCGGGCGGCAGAGACGTACGCATGGGAAGTGCCCAGCTCGCCGAGGACCTCGCGGAGCAGGTCCGCGAACTCGTCGGGGGACGCGACCCGCTCCACAAGGGGCCGGTACTGGTCCAGGATCGCGGGCCAGTCGATGCCGCACATGTGCGGCTCCCAGAAGTAGGCGCGGATGAGGCGGCCCGCCTCGTCGTACGACTGGCGCCACTCGGCCGCCGGGTCGACCTCGTGCAGGATGCGGCGCAGGTCGATCCAGACGGTCGTGTCGCCGTCGCCGACCTCCGTCGAGGGCACCGCGCTCAGCTCGCTGTCGTCGACGACCACGAGCCGTGAGCCGTCGCCGCTGAGAGCGAACCAGTCGAGGTGGTCGACCAGGGCGGACTTCTTGCCCTTGGTGATGTTGAAGTACTCCAGGGTGGGGCGCCCCGAGGTGTCCGCCGGATTGGCGAACGTCTCGCCGAGCGCGCCCGAGATCGGCCAGCGCAGCCAGACGAGGCCGCCGCCGCTGACGGGGTGGAGCGCCGAGTACTTCGATGCCGAGACCGGGAACGGCGTCACCCTGCTCTCCAGGCCCTCCACCTCCACGCTGACGGCGCCGTCGATCGGCCTGCCGTCGGCCGGGTCGAGCCCGCCCGCGGCCGGGCGGCCGTCGGGGGAGAGGGCGAAGGGCGAGGGGGTCGCCGACGACAGGGGGACGAGGTAGGGGCGGCAGCCGAGCGGGAAGGACAGGTCGCCGGTGTGCACGTCGTAGACGGGGTCGAAGCCGCGCCAGGACAGGAAGGCCAGATAGCGGCCGTCGCGGGTGAAGACCGGGTTCTCGTCCTCGAAACGGCCGTTCGTGACGTCGACGATGATGCGGCAGGCCGGTCCCTCGATACGGGCCATTTTGATCTGGCGCAGCGAACGGCCGATGCCCGGATGCGACCAGGTCAGCCATGCTCCGTCCGGGGAGAACGCCAGGTCGCGCACCGGGCCGTTGAGGGAGCGGATCAGCTCCGTCACCTCGCCGTCGGACTCCTCGGACGCGTCGACCAGGAGGAGCCTGCCGTCGTTCGAAGCGATCGCCAGCCGTTCGCCCTCGGGGTCGGAGAGCAGTTCGAGGACCCGGCCGAGCTTCCCCTGCGCCAGCCTGCGCGGCAGGCGCGCGCCGCTGGCGCGCGGCAGATAGGCGATCTCGACGGCGTCCTCGCCCTCCGCGTCGGTGACGTAGGCGACCTGCCCGCCCTTGCCGAGCATCTCCGGAAGCCGGACGCGCACGCCCGGGGTGTCCGTGATGGTGCGGGCGGGCCCGTCCCGGTGCGTGAGCCAGTACAGGCTGCCGCGTACGACGACGGCGCTGGCCCGTCCCGTCGCGTCCACGGAGAGCGAGTCGACGTGCTGCGCGGCCGGTACCTGGTAGATCCGCCGTCCGGCGCGCGGCCCGCCGAGGCGTACGTCGAGGCGGCGCGGCACGGAGCCCGGGGTCAGGTCGTCCACCAGCCAGATGTCGCCCGCGCACTGGTAGACGACGCGGGCGCCGTCGCTGGAGGCGTGCCGGGCGTAGAACGTGTCGTGATCGGTGTGCCGCCGCAGGTCGGAGCCGTCCGGCAGGCAGGAGTAGAGGTTGCCGACGCCCTCGTGGTCGGAGAGGAAGGCGATCCTGCCGTCCACGAACATCGGGGAGTCCAGATGCCCGTCGAGGTCGGGCAGGAGCTGATCGCCGTGCAGCCACAGGCGGCCCGTCGCACCGCCCCGGTAGCGCTTCCAGGCGGCGGGCTCGTGCGGCGGCTTTCCGGTCAGGAGGAGCGTCTTGCGCTCGCCCTCGATGTCGTTGACCGCGATGTCGTACACCGGGCCCCAGGGCAGCGCCCCGCCGGGCGAGCCGTCGGTCGGCACGCTGTAGGCCCAGCAGAAGTACGAGAAGGGCTGACCGTGCGAGGAGACGGCGAGGATGTCGCCGTCGGGAGACCAGCCGCAGACCCGGGTGTCCGTACTCCCCCAGTAGGTGAGGCGCCGGGCCGGGCCGCCGTCCACCGGGGCGAGATGGATCTCCGGGTCGAGACTGCGCCATGTCGTGTACGCGATGTGGCTGCCGTCCGGCGAGAAGCGCGGGTGGCTCACCTTGGTCCGGTCGACGGTCACCCGCCAGGCCCGGCCCGCGGGCTCGCCGTCCGGGCGCAGCGGGGCCACCCAGAGATCGTCCTCGGCCGCGAAACAGAGACGGTCGCCGCTGAGGTGCGGAAACCGCAGGTAGGCGTGGTCGGCATGTTCAGCGTGGGCTTCATCTGCTTCATCGCGCGCGTCGGTCACTTCACCATGCTTTTCCGGTGTGGAGGGCCCGGCAACTCGTACATCCCGGACACGTGAGGCGAGTGCGTGACGCAGCACACGTACGAAACGGTTTCGTTTCGTTAAGGCGCCGAGTACAGTCATGGTGTACGAAACAGTTTCGACAAGGGTTCGACGGGAACTCGACGGAGACTCGACGAGGGGCGGAGGGATCATGGCTGAGGCGGCAACGGTGCGGCGCAGCCGGATCACACCCGAGCGCGAGGCCGAGATCTACGCGGCCGTGCTCGATCTGCTCCGCGAGATGGGCTACGAGGCGCTCACGATGGACGCCATCGCCGCCCGCACGAAATCCAGCAAGGCCACCCTCTACCGCCAGTGGGGGAGCAAGCCCGAGCTGATCGCCAGGGCGCTGCGGCACAACAAGCCGGTGTCCATCGCGGACATCGACACCGGGTCCCTCCGCGGCGATCTGCTGGAATCCGTCCACCGGTCGGACGACTGTCAGATGGAGCGGGACGCCGCGCTGATGCGGAGCCTGTTCCACGCCATCCACGACAATCCCGAACTCCACCACGCGCTGCGGCAGGTGCTCATCGAGCCGGAGATCACCGGCCTGAACACCCTGCTGCGCAGAGCCGTGGAGCGCGGCGAAGTGTCCCCGGACAATCCCGCGCTCGGCTTCGTCATTCACATGATGGTCGGCGGCTTCGTCGCCCGAGACCTGATCGAGGACCGCACGGTCGACCGCGAGTTCCTCTTCTCCTACATCGATGCCGTGATCCTCCCCGCTCTCGGCGTCTGACCAACTCCCCTCCCCAGTACGCACGTTCCACCTGACGCGACCGCTCACGTCGTCGGGCTGATCCCCCCCTGCCCCCAGACACCACGACCTGACCGGGAGTACGCCCTCGTGGCCACTTTCCTCTACAAACTAGGCCGACTCGCCTTCAGGCGACGGCACTTCGTCGCCCTGATCTGGGTGGCGCTCCTGACGCTCGCCGGAGTCGGCGCCGCGTCCGCGCCCACCGCCGCCTCCAGCTCCTTCTCCATTCCGGGGACGGAGGCCCAGAAGGCCTTCGACCTGCTCGAAGAGCGTGTGCCCGAAGCCAGTGCCGATGGTGCGAGCGCCAAGGTCGTCTTCAAGGCGCCGGACGGCGAGAAGGTCTCGGACCCGGACAACAAGGCCCAGATCCAGAAGACCGTCGCCGCACTCAAGTCCGGTTCGGACGAGGTGGCGAGGGCGGACAGCCCCTTCCAGGCCAAGACGGTCAGCAAGGACGGCTCCACGGCGTACGCGTCGGTCTCGTACAAGGTCACCTCGATGGAGCTGACCGAGGAGAGCCGTGACGCGCTGGAGAAGACGACCGACCAGGCGCGCGAATCCGGGCTCACGGTCGAGGTCGGCGGCGACGCGCTGCAGGCCATGCCGGAGACCGGTGCCACCGAGGTCATCGGCATCGCGGTCGCGGCCGTCGTCCTCGTCATCACCTTCGGTTCGCTGATCGCGGCAGGTCTTCCGCTGCTCACCGCGCTGATCGGCGTGGGCATCGGCGTCTCCTCGATCACCGCGCTCGCCAGCGCGCTCGACCTGGGCACGACGACCTCCACGCTCGCCATGATGATCGGCCTCGCGGTCGGCATCGACTACGCGCTCTTCATCGTCTCCCGCTACCGCGGCGAACTCGCCGACGGACGGGACCGTGAGGACGCCGCGGGCCGAGCGGTGGGGACGGCAGGTTCGGCCGTGGTCTTCGCCGGGCTCACGGTCGTCATCGCCCTTGTCGGCCTCGCCGTGGTGAACATCCCGATGCTCACCAAGATGGGCTTCGCGGCGGCAGGCACCGTGGTCATCGCCGTACTCATCGCGCTCACCCTCATCCCGGCGCTGCTCGGTTACGCCGGCAAGAAGGTCAAGCCGATGGGCGAGAAGAGCAAGGTGCTCGGCGGGGGCAAGAAGAAGGCCTCCGCCGCTGAGGGCGCCGCTGAGGGCGCCGCTGAGGGCGCTTCGGAGAAGGCTGCTGCGGAGAAGAAGGACAACCTCGGCACCCGCTGGGCGCGCTTCGTCGTCCGCCGTCCGCTCACCGTCCTGCTCATCGGTGTCATCGGCCTCGGCGCCGCGGCGCTGCCCGTCTCCTCCCTCGAACTGGGCCTCCCGGACGACGGCGCGCAGCCGACGTCCACGACCCAGCGCAAGGCGTACGACCTGGTCTCCGACGGATTCGGCCCCGGCTTCAACGGCCCGCTGATGACGGTCGCCGACCTCAAGGGGAGCGACGACCCGAAGGCCGCGGCCGGTGAGATCACCAAGACGATCTCCGGACTCGACGACGTCCTCTCGGTCGCGCCGCCGATGATCAACAAGGCGGGCGACACGGCGATCATCAGCGTCGTCCCGTCCTCCAAGCCGAGTGGCATCGAGACCGAGAACCTCGTGCACGCGATCCGCGACGCGGGCGCCGACATCAAGTCCGACACCGGCGCGAGTGTCATGGTCACCGGCTCGACGGCCATGAACATCGACGTCTCTCAGAAGCTGAACGACGCCCTGCTGCCCTACCTGGCACTCGTCGTCGGGCTCGCCTTCCTCCTCCTGATCGTCGTCTTCCGCTCGATCCTGGTCCCGCTCAAGGCGGCGCTCGGCTTCCTGCTCTCGGTCCTCGCGGCCCTCGGCGCGGTCGTCGCGGTCTTCCAGTGGGGCTGGCTCGGCTCGCTCTTCGGCGTCGAGCAGACCGGCCCGATCATGAGCATGATGCCGATCTTCATGGTGGGCGTCGTCTTCGGCCTCGCGATGGACTACGAGGTGTTCCTCGTGACACGCATGCGCGAGGCGTACGTCCACGGGGAGCGGCCGGGACAGGCGATCGTGACCGGCTTCAGGCACGGGGCACGCGTGGTCTCGGCGGCTGCCGTGATCATGATGGCGGTGTTCGCGGGGTTCATCGGCTCCAGCGAGCAGATGGTGAAGATGATTGGCTTCGGTCTCGCGATCGCCGTCTTCTTCGACGCGTTCATCGTGCGCATGGCGCTGGTCCCGGCTGTTCTCGCGCTGCTCGGCAAGAAGGCGTGGTGGCTGCCGAAGTGGCTGGACCGCGCGCTGCCGAACGTGGACGTCGAGGGCGATGGTCTCCGCACGGACGCTGAGAAGGACGCAGCTCAGGACCCGGACGCCGACCGGGAGCCGGTCAGGGTCTGAGCGAGGTCCCAGGAGCGGGGGCGGCGACGAGCGCAGG